>DATLTG010000426.1:0-3169 GCA_035533735.1 Bacteroidia bacterium | reverse complement strand
CTTAAGCACAACAGGAAATTCCTATGTAAATGTAAATGGACTTTTTCAAGTTTATATTCATGAAAGTGGAAATGTGTATTATAGCGGAAGAGCTACAGTACAATCAACCATTACCGGATCTGGACATTTAATTCCTCAATAATTTTTGAAATTTATTTTTTTGAAACGATTTGCAAAACCATTTTGTCGAACTGTTTTTTATCTTCTTCTTGAAAATAAATTTCAATTGGAATATAATAAAATGGCAGCTTTTTCAACGGTTTTAACAAAGACGAATGCAAAAAACGCATCGCATCTTTTTCAGTACACAAAATAATTTTCTGCTGACTTTTTAAAAGTTCAAAATTATTTTTTATTTGTTGAATATCATTTGTTGTAAAAGTGTGATGATCGCGAAAACGCATCGGAAAAATGCTTTTTACTTTTCCATTTAAATAGCTTTCAAGTGGCAATGAATTCGCGATTCCGGTAACCAATAAAATTTCTGTTTCGAGATTTAAAACATTTGTTTCGGTATTGTTTAGAGAAATAATATTTCCATATTTCAAGAACGAAAAAAATATTTTTTGGTTGGACAGAGGTTTTATTTTCGAACAAATATTTTCTTTTTCTGCAATAGTAATTGTTTCCGGACATTTGGTAATAATGATGATATCTGCACGTTTGTAGCCATTTTTACTTTCGCGCAAATTACCAATTGGCAATAAATAATCGTCTCGAAATATTTTTTTGTAATCGCTTAAAAGTATTGATAAATGTGGTTTTACAGAACGATGTTGAAAAGCATCATCCAATAAAAAAACATCCAATTCAGGATTTATTTTTAGCAATTGATGGATTCCATTCAGTCGCTTTTCATCAACAGCTACCGTAATTTCAGGAAATTTATTTTTGAATTGCATGGGCTCATCGCCAATATCATTTGCAGTTGAATCGTTAGTTGCTAAAAAAAAACTTTTTGAACTCCTTCCATAACCGCGACTCAGTGTGGCAACACGAAAGTTATTTTTTAATAATCGGATGAGGTATTCAACGTGAGGCGTTTTTCCAGAACCTCCAGTTGTTAAATTGCCAACACTAATTAAAGGAATACTTGCTTTTGTAGAAGCAAAAATTCCTGTATCGAAAAATAAATTGCGGATGGCAATTATTCCTCCATAAATGAGTGCAAAAGGAAAAAGAAAAAAGCGTAAAAATTTCATCGCTTAAAAATACAATTTTAAACAGGCTCTAAAAATAAAAATTTTGATGCGAAAGTATTAACAAAACCTTCCTTAAATTAAAAATTATTTACGCTGGTTCAATAAAAGCCATTAAATTTGTCGATATAGTAATATTAAAAAAATGAAAGCAATTATTTTAGCAGGTGGGTTGGGTTCCAGATTAAAGCCTTTTACAGAAGTAATTCCAAAACCATTGTTACCGATTGGTGAAAAATCGGTTCTCGAAATTCAAATTGAGCGTTTAAAAAAACACGGATTTGATGAAATTTATTTAGCCACCAATTATAAAAGTGATTATGTAAAAAATTTTTTCGGTGATGGATCGCGTTATGGAGTAAAATTAACAATGAGCAAAGAAGAACAACCGCTTGGAACTGCTGGTCCTTTAACCCTTTTAAAGAAAGAACTTACCGAACCATTTTTAGTAATGAACGGTGATATTTTAAGTTTAATTGATTTTTCAAAACTCAATAAATTTGCACAAACAAAAAAAAATCCCTTGACTATTACGATTAAAAAAATTATCACTCCTTACGCTTTCGGAAATATTTTTTTTAAAGATGATTTGGTTACAGGAATTGAAGAAAAACCAGATATTATTACGTATGCACTTGCCGGAATTTATATGATGTCGCCTGAAATTTTCAACTACATTCCTGAAAATAAATTTTACGGAATGGATTCATTGATCAAAGATTTATTGGCTAAAAAACAAGCAATTTCTAAATATGAAATTGAAGAATATTGGTTAGATATTGGGCGAATAGAAGATTATACAAAAGCACAAGAAATTTATCACGAACATTTTAAAGAAGTGTAACATGAAAAAAATTTTGATTACTGGAGCAGGAGGATTTATTGGCTCTCATCTTACGGAAAAGTGTGTAGAGCTTGGTTATCAAGTAAAAGTTTTGTTGCATTACAACTCAAAAAATAATTGGGGTTGGTTAGAACAATCAGCTGTTAAAAAAAATATTGAAGTCGTTACTGGAGATATTCGCGATTATGATTCTGTTTCGGATGCGATGAAAGATTGTTCCGAAGTATTTCATTTAGCTGCTTTAATTGGAATTCCGTATTCGTATGTTTCTCCATTGGCATACATAAAAACCAATGTAGAAGGCACTTACAACGTTTTAGAATCCGCTCGAAAACAACAATTAGAAAATGTTATTATTACTTCAACCAGCGAAACTTATGGAACAGCACAATATGTGCCGATTGATGAAAAACATCCTTTGGTTGGACAATCGCCTTATTCGGCTTCTAAAATTGGAGCCGACCAATTAGCAATCAGTTATTTTCGTTCGTTTAATTTGCCGGTAAAAATTGTTCGTCCTTTTAATACTTACGGTCCGCGCCAATCTGCACGAGCTATTATTCCAACAGTTATTACACAAATTTTAGATGGAAAAAAAACAATTAAACTTGGAAACATCACTCCTACAAGAGATTTAACTTTTGTAAAAGATACTGCCAATGGATTTATAGAAATTTCTAAAGCTGAAAAATTAAATGGAACAGTTACCAATATTGGTATGCAAGAAGAAATTGCTGTTGGCGATTTGGTTCAACTGATTTCAGAACTAATGGAAAAAAATATTTTAATTGAAACAGATAGTCAGCGCGTTCGTCCAGATAAAAGTGAAGTAGAAAGATTGTTTTGTAACAACGAAAAAATAAAACAAACTACTAAATGGAAGCCTGATTATACTTTAAAATCAGGTTTGTTAGAAACAATCAATTGGTTTAAAGAACACCACTTTTCGTATAAGTCAGATATTTATAATTATTGAAAAATTATTTTTTGGGACGCATCTCAAAATAAATTTCGTGGCAAGGTTGCATAAAACAAAGATTTTCCTCGTACCACTCTTTCATAAAATCAGATGAATTAACAAGATATTGCATTACCTTTTTTCGATAATTTCGGATAATAAAAGGAG
>DATLTG010000425.1:0-6893 GCA_035533735.1 Bacteroidia bacterium | reverse complement strand
GGCTTATTGAAAAGAAAGATCCTTCACTTTTTTCAGGATGACAGTCTTGAGAAAAAAAAATTCAAAATAAATATTTTCAATTATCCATTTATTTCAACCAATTGCAGTTAATTTTTTCCGTAATAAAAGTCCGGCAAAAATACAAACAGTACTTCCCAGAAAAAGTGTGTAAGGCGCGCCAATTAATGTTGCCAAAGTACCTGCCAACAAACATCCTAAAGGCATAAATCCGCGAAAAGCCATGGTATAAATACTCATAATTCTGCCGCGCATAGAGTCATCTACTTGTGTTTGTATTATTGTATTTCCGGATGCCATTTGCACAATTTGTCCGAAACCAATTGCTACCAAAATAAATAACGAAAGCACTAAATTGTGTGATAAAGAAAACAACAATATGCTGGTTCCAAAAATTAAGGATCCTATAAATAAAATTTTCCCCAATCCAATAGCATCTTTTCGTGCTGCCAGAAAAAAAGCGGCTATCAAAGCTCCAATTCCTGTCGCTCCGGTTAAAAAACCATAAGTATGCGCGCCTCCTAAAAATATTTTTTTGGCAAATACCGGCATCAATACAGAATAAGGCATTCCGAAAAGACTTATGATTGCTAATAAAATAAGGATATTACGAACAGTTGGCAAATGAAAGGCGTACGAGAAACCCTCGCGCAAATGTTCCCACACTTTTTTTGAATTGGCTTTTCCTTGTGGTTGAAAATTTTTCATCATCAACAAAGCAATAATAACTGCCACATAACTTACACTGTTCAATAAAAAACAAAATCCTTCGCCCAAAAGGGCGATTAAAATTCCTGCAACAGCAGGACCAACCAAACGTGCTGCATTAAAAACAGAAGAATTAAGTGCAATGGCATTGGGCAAATCTTTTCTGTCATCAATCATTTGCACCAAAAATGCTTGTCTTGCAGGAATATCAAAAGCATTAACAAAGCCGAGAAAAACAGCTAAGACAAAAATATGCCAAACGGCAATCGTATGTGTAAAAATTAAAATCGTAAAAATTAGTGCTTGCAATAACGACAAGCTTTGAGTGGTAATTAAAATTTTGTGACGATTCCAACGATCGGTATAAACGCCCGCAAAAGGAGCTAAAACAAAAGTGGACATTTGTGTAGCAAAACCAACCGTTCCGAGCAAAAAAACAGAATTTGTAAGTCGGTAAACCAACCAGTTCATAGCAATTTGCTGCATCCAAGTTCCAATAAGCGAAATGGTTTGACCAGCAAAAAAAAGTCGGTAATTTTTATGCTTTAATGCTCGAAACATAGCAGCAGAAAATATTTTTTTAGGCTTTTTTTCTGCTTCCATATTCATTGCGCAAAAGTAAAATATTTAATGCAGATAATATTTTTTATAATAAATTACAAAAACTAAAAAATACCCTGTTTTAGGTAGGCAAAATTTCATTCATTAGAATAAAAAATAAGTATTTTCGCATTCAGCTATTTTTATGGAAAACAAGATGAGTAAAATGGATACGTTGGCGGATTTAAAAATTGGGGAATCCGCTATTATTGTCGCTTTTACAGATGAGGAAATGGGTTTAAAATTAATGGAAATGGGATGTATTCCTGGTGAAATAATAAAATTAGAACGTGTGGCACCAATGGGAGATCCAATTGCAGTAAGTGTTTCGGGATATGTAATGAGTTTGCGAAAAGCAGAAGCCGCAACAATTACTATCACCGGAAGGTTTTAAAAAAGAAATTTATTTTGGAAAACAAAAAAAATATTTTTTTGAATGTAGCACTGGTAGGTAATCCGAATAGTGGAAAATCTACACTGTTTAATGCGCTTACAGGCATGCATCAAAAAACAGGAAATTTTCCTGGAGTTACCGTTGATAAAAAATCTGGATTTGCAAAAATTTCCGATCCGGGAGGCACATTAAAAACTGTTCAGTTTGTTGATTTGCCTGGCACATATAGTTTGTACCCGAAATCATTGGATGAAAAAATTACGTTTGATGTATTATCAGATGCAAAAAATCCTGCTTATCCCGATCGCGTAATTGTAGTGGCTGATGGCTCTAATTTAAAAAGAAGTTTGTTTCTTGCTTCGCAAATTTGCGACCTGAAAGTGCCTGTAATTCTTGTCCTCAACATGATGGACATGATGGAACGCAAAGGAATTGTAATTGATTTAAAAAAACTTTCTGACGAATTAGGCATTCCTGTTTTTTTAGTAAATGCACGTAAAAAACGTGGCGTTGATTTGTTGAAAAAAGCCATCATTGCTCCTTTGCCAGTTACCGAAAAAAAGTTTTTCGACTTTCATGAAATCGCTACAGATACTATTGTTCAAGTTAAACAACTTTTAAATATAACGAACGATTATCAAGCTTATCAGGTGGCTTGTAATTATGCCGGTATCGAATATTTTAACACCTACGATTCTCAAAAAGAAAACATAAAAAAAATTATTCACAATACACATTTCGATAAACATCAATTTCAAGCGAAAGAAAGTGTGAGTCGTTACAAAAAAATTAATGAACTTATTCAGGATTGTACTTCGATAAATGAAGCGCTCAAAAAAAGATCGTTTTCCAATAAATTAGATGCCATCTTAACGCACAAATTTTGGGGCTATTTTATTTTTCTTTCTATACTTTTCGTGATTTTTCAAACCATCTTTTTTATTGCCTCTTTTCCAATGGAATGGATTGAATTTTCATTTATAAAAGTTACGGAATGGGGCGCTGCTACGTTCCCTCATGGAGAATTATCTGATCTTATTTTTCATGGAATTTTAGCCGGTTTAAGCGGCATTGTCGTTTTTGTTCCTCAAATTGCTTTGCTATTCGCGTTTATCGCCATTTTAGAAGATACAGGTTATATGGCGCGCGTTAGTTTTATTATGGATCGTTCTATGCGCAGATTTGGACTAAACGGACGATCCGTTATTCCGCTTATAAGTGGCGTTGCATGTGCTGTTCCTGCCATTATGGGCGCTCGAACCATCAGCAATTGGAAAGAAAGAATGATTACCATTATGGTTACGCCTTTGATGAGTTGTTCCGCAAGACTTCCAGTTTACACATTATTGATTTCGCTTATTATTCCTTCTGGTGAAAAATATTTTATTTTCAATCTGCAAGGACTTGTGTTATTGGCGATGTATTTGATTGGATTTATTGCAGCGATTGGAGTTGCGTGGCTAATGAAATTTATGTTAAAGGCAAAAGAAAAAAGTTATTTCATTATGGAAATGCCTGTTTATCGCGTTCCAAAAGGAAGTGTTGTTTTTCAAACTATTTACGATAAAGTAAAAGTTTTTTTATTCGATGCCGGAAAAGTAATTATCGCAATATCTATTATTTTATGGGTATTATCCTCTCATGCACCCGGAAATCGGTTTGCGCAAATTGATAAAAAATACGAATTGCTTTCTCTTCAAAAAAACAGCAATATCAAGGATTTAAAAGTACAAGCTGCCACCGATAAATTAGAAGCCTCTTATGCAGGAATCATCGGAAAAACAATTGAACCTGCCATTGCACCTTTAGGTTTCGATTGGAGAATAGGAATTGCATTGGTAACTTCTTTCGCTGCACGCGAAGTTTTTGTAGGCACAATGGCAACTATATACAGTGTTGGAGATGAAAATAACTCCGAATCTATTCGTGAAAAAATGATGAACGAAAAAAATAAAACAACCGGATTAAAGGAATACACGCGTGCTGTCGGATTTTCGCTGATGATTTTTTACGCTTTCGCGATGCAATGTATGAGCACTTTAGCGGTAGTTTACAATGAAACTAAAAATTGGAAATGGCCCGTTATTCAGTTTACGTATATGGGCGTTTTGGCTTACGTTTCCAGCTTTATTGTTTATCATTTATTCAAATAAAATCGGAAAAAATATTTTTTCGAATGCAAGTAGAACGCAATAAATCCATCTTAAAAAAATACATTCCTGCTGAATCTGTTGATATTATTGCTTTGTGGATTTACCAATTCGATTTTAAATTAAAAATAAAAAAAGGTCGCAGCACTAAATACGGAGATTATCGTCCGCCTGTAAAAGGTCAAAATCATCAAATTACCATCAATCACGACATGAATAAATATGCGTTTTTAATAACGCTCGTTCATGAAATAGCGCATCTTGCCAATTGGCAAGAAAATAAAAATGCGGTAAAACCGCATGGCAATGATTGGAAAAATCATTACAAAAAGCTGATAACTCCTTTTATGAAAGAAACTATTTTTCCGGTTGATGTTATTTCGGCATTGCATAAATATATGGAAAACCCAGCTGCATCAAGTTGTTCAGATCCTTATCTTTTTCGAACATTAAAAAATTACGATGAAAAGCACAATGGCGTTTTACTTGAAAAATTACCAATAAATAGTGTTTTTTCTTTAAAAAACGGACGACTTTTTAAAAAAGGAGAAAAAATTAGGACACGTTACCAATGCCTTGAACTAAAAACCAACAAAATTTATTTATTCGCACCCATTGCCGAAGTTTTTCTGGTTCAGGAAAAATAATTATTTAATTTGCGAAGGTTTTAGAAACCTATGTTATTTTATTAAATTTGTCGAGCAACTAATACCCAAAAGATGAGCACTACTTCGATTGAAAAAAAACGAAACTTAAAAGTTTCGAAAATGGCAGAAACACTTATTGGTTCAGAAATAATAAAATTAGCTGCCGAAGTGGGAGAGAAAATTAAAAACGGAGAAAAAATTTACAATCTTACCATTGGTGATTTTAATCCAAAAATATTTCCTATTCCGAATGAATTAAAAGCTGCAATTATTGAAGAATATAAAAACGATGAAACCAATTATCCCGCTGCCAGCGGAATGCCTGCTCTAATAAATTCAGTAGCACATTATTTGAAAAAGCGTCAAGGATTAGAATTTCAAACAGATGAAATTTTAATTTCCGGAGGTGCGCGTCCGCTTATTTACGCCACATATCAAGCATTAATTGATCCAGGAGATTCGATTTTATTTCCGGTTCCTTCTTGGAACAACAATCATTATTCCCATTTGTCGCAAGCCAACGCAATAATGGTGGAAACAAAAGTGGAAAATAATTTTATGCCCACTGCTGCCGAATTAAAACCACACATCTCGAAAGCTGCAATGGTTGCGGTTTGTTCTCCTTTAAATCCGACAGGTACTACTTTCACAAAAAAAGATTTAGAAGAAATTTGTGATTTGATTTTAGAAGAAAATAAACGCAGAAGTGAAAATGAAAAACCCTTGTATTTGTTGTACGATCAAATTTATTGGGCACTCACTTTTGGCAACACAAAACATGTTGATCCAATAACATTACGTCCGGAAATGAAGAATTATACCATTTTTATTGATGGTATTTCAAAAGCTTTTTCTGCAACCGGAGTGCGCGTTGGTTGGGCAACTGGACCTAAAAGAGTAATTGATAAAATGAAAGCTATTTTAAGTCACGTAGGAGCTTGGGCGCCAAAAGCAGAACAATTAGCAACCGCAAAATTTTTGTTGAACGATTCCGCTATTGATACTTTTTTAGCTTCTTTTAAAAATCAAGTACATGAACGCTTAGAAGCTTTTTACAAAGGATTTATTGATTTGAAAAAGCAAGGATTTGCGGTAGATGCAATTACTCCCCAAGCTGCTATTTATCTCACCGTTCAATTTAATTTACACGGAAAAAAAACAGCGGAAGGAAAAATTTTGCACAACACAAAAGATGTTACTAAATACATTTTGGATGAAGCAAAAATTGCAATTGTTCCTTTTTACGCATTTGGTTCTTCCGAAGATTCTGCTTGGTATCGTCTTTCTGTAGGAACAGCTTCTATGCAAGACATCAAAGGCTTTTTTGAAAATTTAAAAAACGCATTGGAAAAATTATCCTAAAAAAATGGCATTAAAAAAATATTTTTTTGATCCAAGCAAATTGCTTTCAAAAAAGAAAACAAAAAACTATTGTGTAATAATGGCGGGCGGTATTGGCAGTCGATTTTGGCCCATGAGCAGAACTGCACATCCAAAACAATTTTTAGATATTTTAGGAACCGGACAAACGCTTTTGCAACAAACCTATAATCGTTTTTTACCACTTTGTCCGAAAGAAAATATTTTTGTTGTTACCAACGAAATGTACAAAAATTTGGTTCAAGAACAACTGAAAGACATTCCTGAAAAAAATATTTTATGTGAGCCAGCTCGAAAAAATACGGCACCTTGCGTTGCTTATTCGTGCTATAAAATTTATCAAATAAATCCAGATGCAAACATTGTAGTAGCGCCTTCCGATCATCTTATTTTAAAAGAAAATACATTTATAAAAGCCATCAAATCTTGTTTTAAAAAAGCAAGTGCCGACAATTGTTTGGTTACGTTAGGAATAAAACCAAGTCGCCCAGATACCGGTTACGGTTATATTCAATCGCAAACTTCTGATAAAAAAGAAAGTGATTCGCGTATCAAAAAAGTAAAAACATTTACGGAAAAGCCAGATTTAGAAATGGCAAAATTTTTTATGCAAAGTGGAGATTTCCTTTGGAATTCCGGCATTTTTATATGGACAGCCAAAAGTATTGTGCAAGCATTTGAAAAAAATTTACCCGACATGCACACTATTTTTCACGAAGGCTTAACAAAATTTAATACGCCCGAAGAAGCAGAATTTATCAAGCAAGCTTATTCGCGTTGCAAAAATATTTCTATTGATTATGGAGTAATGGAAAAAGCCGATAACGCTTATGTGCGTTCATCTGTAATCGGATGGTCGGATTTGGGCACGTGGGGTTCGCTATATAATCACATTAAAAAAGATGCAAACGAAAACGCAGTTGTTGGCAAAAATGTGATGATGTACGATTCAAAAAAATGTATTGTAAATGTTTCGGATGGAAAATTAGCCGTTAT
>DATLTG010000424.1:0-6111 GCA_035533735.1 Bacteroidia bacterium | reverse complement strand
GTTCTATCGTTACGAATAACGCCTTTGCTATCTAACATCACAATATTTTCTTTTTTCGCGCCAACGGAAATGTACAATTTAGTACATGAAATTGCCGAAGCTCCAGCTCCATTAACGGTAATTTTCACTTTCGAAATATCTTTTTTAGCTATTTCCAATGCGTTGATAAGCGCTGCCGCAGAAATAATTGCCGTTCCGTGTTGATCATCGTGCATAATCGGAATCTTCAACTCTTCTTTCAACCTACGTTCAATTTCAAAACATTCAGGCGCTTTAATATCTTCTAAATTTATTCCGCCAAAAGTAGGCGAAATGGCTTTTACCGTATTTACAAACGTATCAATATCAGCGGCATCTACTTCAATATCGAACACATCAATATCTGCGAAAATTTTAAAAAGTAATCCTTTCCCTTCCATCACCGGCTTGGATGCCTCCGGACCGATATTTCCTAAACCCAAAACTGCCGTTCCGTTTGAAATTACAGCTACTAAATTTCCTTTCGCGGTGTATTTGTAAACATCTTCTTTGTTGGCAGCAATTTCCAAACAAGGATCCGCAACACCAGGCGAATACGCCAAAGACAAATCGCGCTGCGAACTATATGGTTTTGTGGGTACAACCTCAATTTTTCCGGGTCTTCCTTGCGAGTGATAATCAAGCGCATCTTGCTTTCTTAATTTTGCCATAAATTTTATTTTCAATTAGAACCAACAAATGTAACAATTCTCAGAAAAACTGTTTTTTTATTTTTTTTAGCGAAATTTCTTTAAAGTAATTAGGTAATAAAGTGATTAAGAAAGCCGTCATGCTGAACTTGATTCAGAATCTGCGTGAGAAGATAATTTTGAAAGTTTTTTTGTCCGAAGGACTCCTTTTCAGAGAAGTGGTGATGAAGTAATTGTCAATTAGTAATTCTTCATTTTCAATTTATAATGCGTACCTTTTTATATCGCTTTTGCGGAAAGTTCTGTTAATCATTGCGTCTAAATCGCAATAATAACCACCGTTTCATTGTATAAATCCTTGTAATAGTATCTATATTATTACCTCTTTTTAAAGAATAGCGAAGGGCAAGATTTAAATATTTTATTTTTTTTACACCTTTATACAAATAAATCTTTGTTGCACTTTTGTTTGTATCTCCAAAATCTATCTCTGTATCATAATATTGAAGAGTATCTGCATAATTATTATAAAATCTCATTCTTACATATTTTACCGAATCCTTTTTCGCACCTATTAAATAATGCACGTGTAAAATATCTTTTTCTCCATAAATAATTCTGTCATAGAAGCAATAATGCTCGCACTCTATTTCAACATTATTTATTGTATCCACTTCTCCATAGTTTTTCTTCCACTCTTTTTTTGAAATATCTGATGGACTCCATGAATACAAAATGTAGCAGCCATTAAGTAGTAGACAAGCAAGAAAAGAAAAGAAAATAGATTCAATATATCTGTGTTTCATTATTTAATTACTTGCTCCGTTAGGCGGAGTCTGTTCCTTAGACTGATTATAATTGTAGCTTGTAGCCACGTTACTTTTTTTACTTTTTAAAATATTCATCAAACAAATGTAATTGATTTTCAATTATCCGTTTTTAATTTTCCATTTATTTTGCTCGTGCGCATATGCTGAATCAAGTTCAGCATGACGGCTTCCAGAAAAAAAAGTTTTCAAAACAAAAAACTATTTTCAATTATCAATTTTCCATTCTCCATTTTTTCCTTCGCTCAGATTCCAAATCATTTTGGAATGATGGCTTTTACTAATTCATTTTATTTAAAACAGAAATTGTTTTATCAAGCATTTCATCTGTAAAATCAAGATGTGTAACCAAACGAATGGTTTGTTTGCCGAATGCGCTGACTTTTATATTTTCGGAAGCTAATTTTTTAACAAAAAGTTCGCTTGGCATTTTTTCTGATAAAGTGAAAATGACAATATTTGTTTCAACTGGTAAAATATGTTCTACAAAAAATAATTTTTTGAGTGTTTCTCCTAAAATTTTCGCTCTTTTATGATCGTCTTTTAAACGTTCAACATTATTGTCTAAAGCATAAATTCCGGCAGCAGCCAATATTCCAGCTTGACGCATTCCACCTCCAAAAACTTTTCTTACGCGTCTCGCTTTTCTGATAAATTCTTTATCGCCCAACAATACTGAACCAACCGGAGCGCCCAATCCTTTTGAAAGACAAACTGAAATAGAATCTACACATTTTCCGATTTGAGAAGGCGTTTCTTTTGTTTCCACTAAAGCATTAAAAATGCGCGCGCCATCCAAATGAAATTTCAACTTATTTTCTTTGCAAACGGTTGCAATTTCTTGCATTGTATTCAAGGTATAAAAACTTCCGCCACTTCTATTGGCAGTGTTTTCAACGGAAACCAAACTGGTGCGTGTTAGCCAATCGAAAGTAGGATTCATATTTTCTTTTACTTGTTGTGCCGAAATTCTGCCTCTGTCGCCTTGAATTAATTTGGCTTGAACACCTGAATTACGACTAATTCCACCGCCTTCGAAATTATAAATATGCGAATTTACATCGCACAATAATTCATCACCAGGTTCTGTGTGAATATTAATCGCAATTTGGTTGGTCATTGTTCCGGAAGGACAAAAAACGCCAGCTTCTTTCGAAAATAAGTTGGCGCATTTTTCTTCCAACGCATTAATAGTGGGATCTTCGCCAAAAACATCATCGCCTAACTTTGCGCTGAACATAGCTTCCAGCATTTCTTTGGTTGGACGCGTAACGGTATCACTTCGTAAATCAATCATCGTTTTTAATTTTTAGGATTTAAAGATAAGAAAGTGTTTTTAGTTTTAGTGATTTGAAAAAGGAAATCAATCAATTTTATACTTTTGTCTTGATACTAAATAAGTCCTTTGTCAAAATCAATATCTTGTTAATTATCCATTATCCATTTTCAATTAACAATGCGTACCTTTTCATATCGCTTGTTCGTGGAAAGTTATGTTTTCTTTCTACACAGAAAAATATTTTGTTGAAGTAACCATTCATTCCTAAATCCTAATTGCTAATTATCAATTACCAATGCGTACCTTTTTATATCGCTTCTTCGTGAAAACTTATGTTAAATGATAGTATTGTAATAGCGCATAAATACCCATAAAAATAGTAAAAATTCCAAAAAGAAACCCTGAGAAAACTACAGGTTTTCCGTTTACCACCCATGGTTTTCCTTTTTTTATCCACCTATAAGCAAAAAAAATATTAAATGCTCCAAAACAAATACAGGCTACACCAAAGTAATTACTATGTAAATCGAGATATTTATCAATATAGTTCATATCTATTTGTAAAATCATTTCCGATTATTTATTATTAGGTGTTATTGTAAAACTACTATTTCCTTTTTCATCGTACGCAGGATAATTTTCTCCTCCACTTCCATTTCCAATTGTTGTTGGCATATTACCTAAAACTTTTTGAGCAATGGTAGAACTTGTATGTTTTCCCAATATTATATCTTCACCATTTTTAGTACTTTCATCAGCAGCATAATTAGTGGCTTCCCCAATAAATTTATTCGGAATTTTATTTGTACCATATCCCACTCCTCGTGAAATCCCTTCATTTAGAGCTCTAATAGCAGCTTCTCCCTTTTTCCCCTCTGCCAAATCACTAATAGCAGCCCCTGCATTACTTACGGTACTACCTCCGCTTCCAAGTTCATATATAAATGGACCTGCACCTGTTTCGGGGGCAAATAATGTGGTAGCCATACCCAATAATTTTACATCGTTACTACCTTTACCCAAATCATTGCTTAAATTTTTCAAGCCATTTTGCCCATAGTATCTATCTTGTTGTAAGTATTCGAGAAATTCTCCATATTTTTCAATTTGTTGTCCGAGAGTAGGACTTGCTACAACTGTGGCTGAAGGAGTCCATGCAAAATGAATGCTTGAATAATCCCCTTTATCGCCCTGCACGGTTTGTACGAGCAATGTTCCATCTGCCGGAGTTTTTGTAAAATCAATGAATGGACTTAAACTACTTTTTGAATTTTCATAATCTACATCTCCTTTTATGCTGGAAAAAGTTGATATATAAATATTGTTCGTCCCTGCACCATAAACGCTGCTCCATATAATCTCATCTTCCAATCCGTCCATATCAATAGCTCGAATAGGTTTGTCTCCTGCATACATAAACGGTGAGTAATTTGGATATTTTTTCGCAAGCGGGTCAATACTCATAAATTTTCCCAATCTCGCACTGTACATTCTCATACCATAATCATAAGCGTTCCCAACACCGTATAGCTCATCTGTTTTCTCTTTGCCGTTAAATCCGAACCTAAAACCAGTAGTATTAAAATTACGTCCAGGCATAAGCATCCCGAAAGGGTAATAATCTTGCGAAGTTATTACAAGCGGTAAATAATAGTTGGCTATGGCTGGTGGTGTACCTAAGCTATCCACAGGAATTTTTTTATCGCTCAAAGTTACAAAAACATTTCCGAGATGGTTCGTTAATTCATATTGTTTTTGTCCTTCTGTGTAAATAGTTCGGCTGGTATCGAAGATGTTAAAAATAACGATAGGCGGAGACAAAGCATACGAACTTCTTGGATACACAAGTAATGCAGTATCTAATGTTCCCAAACGACTGCTACCATACATATCCCATTCGCTTACTTTTACACTGTCTTGCTTGCGTTCGTAAATACTCAAAATATTTCCACTGGCTTCGCGACTGTATAAAGTAGTATTGACATTTCCCGAAAAGTTGATTTTTGAAAATAAAAATTATCGAACCCCAAAAGTAAATTCGGTTGTTGAATTAATTTGTAGTAATAACAAGGGTTTTAAGGGAAATAAAAAAGGGAAGAATCCTCGTTTAAGTGATTCTTCCCTTAGTGTGGTGCCCACTGGAATCGAACCAGTGACACAAGGATTTTCAGTCCTTTGCTCTACCGACTGAGCTAGGGCACCTTACCAAATTGGAGCGCAAATGTAACTAATATTTTCTTTTTCAAAAAAATATTTCAAATAGCCCTTTTCTTATTTCGTACATTCGCAGCATGCAACTGATAATTGACATTGGTAACACTCGAATAAAAGCAACATTTTTCGATAACAATGAATTGAAAAATAAATTTGTAGCAAATTCAATAGATGAATTATTAGCGGCAAATTGGTTCTGTGAAGCAAAAATAGAACGTTCCATAATTTCAACTGTTACTGTTTATCCTGAAAAATTAGTAAACGCAATCAAACAAAAGTGTGAACCGATTTTATTTTCTGCTTCAACACCTGTTCCTATTATCAATAAATACAATTCTGCGCAAACACTTGGAAGCGACCGTTTAGCGGCTGCAGTTGGCGGAAATTTTAATTTCCCGAATACCAATTTGCTTATTATTGATGCTGGCACTTGCGTAAAATATAATTTTGTAAATTCCAATAATGAATACTTGGGAGGTGGCATTTCTCCGGGATTAAAAATGAGGTTTCAATCGCTGCACAATTTTACAGCACGACTTCCGTTGGTGGAGTTTGATAAATCTTTCAATACCCTTATCGGAACAAATACTAAAGCCTCCATTTTATCTGGAATACAAAACGGAATGATTGCTGAAATAGATGGAATTATTGATGGTTATAAAAAAGAATTTCCGAATTTGAAAGTATTACTTACAGGTGGGGATGTTGATTTTTTTGAAAAGCAATTAAAAAACAGCATCTTTGCAGACTTTTTTTTAATAGAAAAAGGATTGAACACTATTTTGAATTATAATTTTAATAATCTAAATGTTGAAAAAAAATAAGAAGCTACGCCTAAAATACAAACATATTCCCTTTTTGTTTTTTATTTTTTTTACCTGTTTTTCGGAAACACTTTTTTCGCAAACATCTACTACAACAGGATCTCCTTATTCTCGTTACGGAATTGGAGATTTGCAAACTTCAGGATTTGCACAAAGTTCGGCAATGGGCGGTTTAACTTTAGGAATGAGAAACGACACATTGAACCCTTTCTTTATTAATATAGAAAATCCTGCTTCTTATACATCCAATAAAATAACCACTTTTGAAGTAGGTATTAGAAGCAATACCGTTAATTTCA
>DATLTG010000423.1:0-2292 GCA_035533735.1 Bacteroidia bacterium | reverse complement strand
TAATGGAATCTACATGCGTAACATCCGCGCCAGCGCATTTGGCAGCCAAAGAAGCACCGCCAGTATAAGCAAATAAATTCAGCACTTTTGGCGCAGGTTGCTGTATTTTTTTGACAGCTTTCTGAATAAAATCCCAGTTGGTGGCTTGTTCCGGAAAAACGCCAACATGTTTAAAAGCCGTTAAGCCCAATCGAAAACGAATATCTGATTGATACGAAATCGTCCATTGATCGGGCATTGATTTTATTTTTTTCCATTCACCAGACGAACTTGATTTAGAAACAAAACGAACGTGCGCTTTCTTCTCCCAATCCTGATTACTCCAAACTTTATCCCAAACAGCTTGTGGTTCAGGGCGAATGGTTACGTATTGTCCGAAACGTTCTAATTTCTCGAAATTGCCGCAATCCAGCAATTCATACTCTTTCCATTTTTCAGGTTTTAATAACAGCATTTTATTTTTTCTTAAATGCAAAAATGCTTATTTTTATTGAATGAATTGCATTTTTTTTCGGATGAAAGAGGATGATTTAGTCAGATTTCGTAGCAATTATTTCAAAAGAAAATCAAACAGGTAATTTTAAAATTCTTTTTTATATATTTTATTTGAAAAAAATAAACGACATGATACAAACAGCAAAATCAGCGATTTCAGAAACACTCGCGCACTTAGGAATTAAAGAAATTAATAACGGAGCTTCTACAGGAACAAAATGGTTGAACACCAATGGAGATGTGTTGGAATCTTTTTCGCCTGCCGATGGAACATTGATTGGCGCAATAAAACAAGCTACTTGGAACGATTATGAAACAGTTATCGCACAAGCACAAAAAGCATTTTTAGAATGGAGAATGGTTCCGGCACCGAAACGTGGCGAAGTGGTTCGACAAATTGGAAATGCGCTTCGTGAAAATAAAGAGCATTTAGGAAAATTGGTTTCTTATGAAATGGGAAAAATTTATCAAGAAGGTTTAGGCGAAGTGCAAGAAATGATTGATATATGCGATTTTGCAGTTGGACTTTCTCGCCAGTTATATGGATTTACAATGCACTCCGAACGCGAAAGACATCGTATGTACGATCAATATCATCCGCTTGGAATTGTTGGTGTGGTAAGTGCGTTTAACTTTCCGGTGGCAGTTTGGTCGTGGAACGCCATGTTGGCAATGGTTTGCGGAGATGTTACTGTTTGGAAGCCAAGTTCAAAAACAATGTTGTGCGCGATTGCAGTTCATCATATTATTGAAAAAGTATTGAAAGAAAATAATGTTCCAGAAGGCGTTTTAACATTGGTAGCAGCAGGTTCTAAATATGTAGGTGATGATTTTTTAGCAGATAAACGCATTCCATTAATTTCGGCAACAGGCTCAACTCGTGTTGGAAAAAAAGTGGGTAAAATTGTTGGTGAACGTTTGGGCAGAAGTTTATTGGAATTAGGTGGAAACAACGCCATCATTATCAGTGAAAATGCAAATATGGAAATGGCATTACGCGCTACTGTTTTCGGAGCTGTTGGTACTGCCGGACAACGTTGTACTTCTACACGCAGATTAATTATTAAAGATACCATTTACGAAGCTTTTAAAGAAAAATTAGTTGCTGCATACAAACATATTCGCATCGGAAATCCTTTAAATTCTGATACTTTGGTTGGTCCGTTAATTGATAAAAATGCGGTGAAAGATTTTGTAAATGCCATTGAGGAAATTAAAAAAGAAGGTGGAAAAATTATTTTTGGAGGCAATGTGTTGGAAGGAAAAGGTTACGAATCGGGTTGCTACGTTAATCCTTGTATTGCAGAAGTAAAAAATAAATTCAAAATTGTGCAAGAAGAAACTTTCGCCCCCATTTTATATTTGATAAAATATTCGACTATCGAAGAAGCCATTGAATTGCAAAACGATGTACCGCAAGGTTTGTCGTCTTCTATCTTTTCAAACAATATGTTAGAAACAGAAAAATTTCTTTCTCAAGAAGGCTCTGATTGCGGAATTGCTAATGTAAACATCGGAACTTCCGGTGCCGAAATTGGTGGCGCTTTTGGTGGCGAAAAAGAAACTGGTGGTGGACGTGAATCTGGTTCTGATGCTTGGAAAGTTTATATGCGCAGACAAACAAACACTATTAATTACGGCACTACTTTACCTTTAGCGCAAGGAATAAAATTCGATTTGTAAAAAAATCATGGGAATAAAATTAAACGGCTCTGACGAAAAGGAAATATCTGATATTTCAGGGAAGGGAATATCATTTAAAAAAATAAGCATTCCTGGTGAGAATTGTTCTAATTT
>DATLTG010000422.1:0-3787 GCA_035533735.1 Bacteroidia bacterium | reverse complement strand
ATTACGGCACATTAGCAACCGTAATTTTTTATTGATTCTAAGCATTTTTATAGGAATTTTGGCAGGTTTAGCATCGGCTGTTTTAAAAATGTCTGCTGCAAAAATCGAATATTTTTTAGGCTACATCGGAAAAAACGAAAGTGCTTATTTGTTTTTTCTTCCACTCGTAGGCGTTTTATTGGCGGTGTTATATGTGCAAATTTTCCGCAAAGGGAAAATTGGAGTTGGAATCAGTGGTATCTTATATACTATTCATAAAAAGCACAGTAAAATAGAAAAAGATAAAATGTATTCGCACATGATAACAAGTGCACTTACAGTTGGTTTCGGAGGTTCTGTTGGGTTAGAGGCACCAATTGTAGTTACTGGTGCGGCTTTAGGTTCCAATACCGCTAAAGCATTTAACTTACATTATAAAGAACGTACTTTATTATTAGCTTGTGGTGCCGCTGCCGGAATTGGTGCTATTTTTAATTCACCCATTGCTGGTGTTTTATTTGCGGTAGAAGTACTACTTTCCGAGTTTTCCATTCCTGCTTTTATTCCTTTATTGATTTCTGCAGCCACAGCTTCTGTGGTTTCGCAATTAATAGATAAAAGCAAACTTTTTTATCTTGTTACCAGTTCTTGGGATTTTAAAGCCATTCCATTTTACATAGTGTTAGGTTTACTTACAGGCATTTTGTCTGTTTATATTACTCGAACAATAGCTATTACAGAAGAATACTTTAAAGCAAAAAAACGTCCTTACCAAAATGTGATAATTGGCGGAACCTTGCTTAGCATTCTGATTTTTATTTTTCCGCCACTTTATGGAGAAGGTTATCGAATTGTTGAATTGCTCTTGGAAGGAAAAGGCAATCAATTGCTCCAACATACTTTTTTTGCAGGCGACACAAATCAATGGACAATTGTAATTATTGCTGCTTGTATTGTTTTGGTAAAACCTTTTGCAACAGCGCTAACAATTGGAGCAGGTGGTAACGGAGGTATTTTTGCTCCTTCTTTATTTATAGGAGCTGTACTTGGATTTGTTTTTGCGCACACCGTTAATTTGTTAGGATTTTATAATATCACAGAAGCCAATTTTATTGTGGTTGCAATGGCGGGAATTCTCAGTGGCGTTATTCATATTCCGCTTACCGCGATATTTTTGATTGCCGAAATTACGGGAGGTTATATTTTGTTGGTACCACTAATGATTGTTTCCGCTATTTCGTATTTTATCATTCGTTATTTCGAGCCATATTCCATTTATTTAAAACAATTGGCACGTAAAGGACATTTGCCTTCTCAGGCTGATAAAGACAAGTTGGTATTAAATAAAATGCACATCGAAGAATTGATTGAAAAAGATTTTCTTACCATTTCGGGAGAAGCAACTTTAGGCGAATTGGTGCATGCAATATCACATTCAAAAAGAAATATTTTTCCTGTGATAGATGAAAATAGCCTTTTTGAAGGTGTCGTTTTACTCGATCATGTGCGCGAACAAATGTTTCAAACCGAAAAATACGATCGTGTTTTTGTGAAAGATATCATGTTTCATCCGCCAGCCAGTATTGATATAAAAGAAAAAATGTCTTCGGTAATGCATAAATTCGAAGAATCAAATTCTTGGAATTTACCTGTTTTAGACGAAGGTGTGTATGTTGGTTTTATTTCTAAATCGGCTGTGTTTACAAAATACAGAGAGCTTTTATTACGCCAAGCAAAAATGGCAGAAAAGAGCTCGCTTTCACTTTAAAAATAAATTTTTTCTAAGCAGAATTGTTGCTAATTTCGTATTCAGAATACATGAAAAAGAAAAAAATTATTGTTTCTGTTATCAACGATTTAACTACTGATCAGCGCGTTCATAAAGTATCTACTACTTTACAAAATATGGGTTTTGATGTGTTGCTTATAGGTCGAAAGCAACGAAAAAGTAGTCCGCTTTCTGAACGAACTTATTCCACCAAAAGAATGTTTTTATTGTTTGAAAAAGGCGTTCCTTTTTATTTTGAATATCAATTGCATTTGTTTTTATTCCTACTTTTTCATAAAGCAGATGTGTTGGTATCAAACGATTTAGATACACTCGCTCCAAATTATTTTATATCCAAAATAAAAAACATTCCAATCGTTTATGATAGTCATGAAATTTTTACGGAAGTTCCTGAATTAAAAAATAATGCGTTCAAAAAAAATCTTTGGCTTACTATCGAAAAAAATATTTTTCCAAAACTGAAGCATGTTTTTACTGTAAATAATTCCATTGCCAATTATTTTTCCGATTTATATAAAGTGCCTGTAAATGTGCTTCGAAATGTACCTTTTTTAAAAAAATCAGAAATTAAAATACCTGAAAAAAATAAAATATTTGATACCGATAAAAAAATAATTATTCTGCAAGGAGCCGGAATTAATATTGATAGAGGCGCGGAAGAAATGGTAGAAGCGATGCAATATATTGATGTTGCGATACTCGTTATTATTGGTTGTGGAGATGTAATTCCGATTTTGGAAAAAATGATTGTGGAGTTGAAGCTCGAAAATAAAGTTTTTTTAATGGGAAAAATTCCGTTTGAAAAATTGCAATATTACACGCCTTTAGCTGATTTAGGATTGACACTTGATAAAGATACCAACTTGAATTACAGATTCAGTTTGCCGAATAAAATTTTTGATTACATACAAGCTGGTGTTCCTGTTTTAGCTACGGAGTTAGTGGAGATAAAAAAAATAATTACTGAATATCAAATCGGTGATTGCATTCAAAATCATGATCCGAAACACATTGCCGAAAAAATAAATGCCATTTTTGCAAATGAACTTTTGTTGAAGCAATGGAAAGAAAATACTAAAATAGCAGCTCAAACTTTGTGTTGGGAAAACGAAGAAAAAGTTTTGAAAAAAACATATCAATCATTTCTTTAATAAAATAACATTAACTCGAAACACCTACATATTGTAGCTTTTAACGTTCCTTTTCCGGCAAATTACGGAGGAGTAATTGATGTTTTTTACAAACTAAAAGCACTTCATAAACTGGGAATAAAAATTCAGTTACATTGTTTTCAATACGGAAGAGAACAAGCCGAAGAACTTGCCAACTATTGCGAAACGGTTACGTATTATGCACGAAAAACAACTGTTTTTACTGCTTTACATTTTCTGCCATTTATTGTTGCGGGAAGAAATTCGGAAAAATTAATCCAAAATTTATTGAAGCACGATGCACCTATTTTATTCGAAGGTTTGCATTCTTGCTATTTTTTAACCGATGTGCGCATTAAAAATAGAATGAAAATTTATAGAGAAAGCAATATCGAACATCAATATTATTGGTATTTGTTTGAATCCGAAAAAAATGTTTTCAAAAAAATATTTTTTTTAAGCGAATATTTTAAACTTATTTCTTTCGAGAAAACTGTAAAATTTTCCGATTTAATGCTTGTTGTTAGTGAAGCGGATAAAAAGTATTTGCAAGAAAAATTTCCAAAAAATAAAATAATTTATCTGCCGAGTTTTCATGGAAATGAAAAAATTACTTCTAAAACGGGAAAAGGAAATTACGTGTTGTATCACGGAAATCTTTCCGTTCCTGAAAACGAAAAAGCGGCTATTTATTTAATGAAAAATATTTTTTCAAACTCTTCAATTCCTTTTAAAATAGCTGGTTTACATCCTTCCGAAAGGTTGAAAAAAATAATTTCTGTCAATAAAAATATCGAATTAATTGAAAATCCAAACGATATTAAAATGCAAGATTTAATTGCGAATGCACACATTCATTTGCTAATTA
>DATLTG010000421.1:0-2571 GCA_035533735.1 Bacteroidia bacterium | reverse complement strand
TATATTTACGCAAAGATGGTATCTTTGCGCGATGATTAGCCAAAAAAAACAATTGTTTTTACTTTCCGTTTTAAGCGGATTATTATTCGCTTTTTCTTGGCCCACTTATGGTTTTTCGCCATTTTTATTTATAGGTTTCGTGCCTTTATTGGCGGTCGAAAAAATAATTTTTCAAAATCCAGATCGCTATAAAAATATTCATGTTTTTTTCTATGCTTATTTGGCATTTATTATATGGAATGTCATCGCTACTTGGTGGGTGGTGGAAGCTTCGCTTGTTGGCGGAATTATAGCAATGGTTTGTAATACACTTTTGATGTCGTTAGTGTTTATGTTGTTTCACATTACACGAAAAAGGACGAATGAAATTACAGGTTATTTCGCATTGGTTGCTTATTGGATTTCCTTCGAATACATTCATTTAAATTGGGATTTAAGTTGGCCCTGGCTAACACTTGGCAACGGTTTTTCAACCTCTTACAAATGGATTCAATGGTACGAATATACAGGCGTTTTTGGTGGCGGTTTATGGATTTTGATTGTCAATATTTTAGTGTTTATTGTTTTGAAAAAAATATTTTTCGAACATAAAAATTGGAAACAACAATGGAAAAGAATGCTTTTTATTATAGTGATTATTATTACTCCAATTGCTTTTTCGTTACATCGCTATTATTCATATCAAGAAACAAAAAATCCTGTAAATGTTACCGTTGTGCAGCCGAATGTAGATCCGTACAGCGAAAAATTTAGTGGTGATTTTCAAACGCAAGTAAAAAAAATGTTGGCGTTGGGGAAAACAAAAACCGATTCAACGACCGATTATTTGGTGTTTCCGGAAACTGCTTTAACAGAAGATATTTGGGAAAGGGAATTTCAAAATTCAATAAGTATCGGCATTATAAAATCATTTTTAAAAAATTATCCGCATTTAAAAATTGTAATCGGAGCTACAACCAATCGTGTTTACAATAAAGGCGATACTATTTCGGCAACAGCGCGCAAATTTAGGGATGCAGATCAATATTACGATTCGTACAATACCGCTTTGCAAATTGATAACACCGGAAAAATTCAAGTGTATCATAAATCGAAATTAGTCCCCGGTGTTGAGAAAATGCCTTTCCCAAGTTTAATGAAACCGTTTGAAAAGTTGGCGATTAATTTGGGTGGAACAACCGGAAGTTTAGGGATTCAAAAAGAGCGTTCTGTTTTTTATGCCAGCGATAATAAAGCCATTATTGCACCTGTTGTTTGCTACGAATCTATTTACGGAGAATATGTGGGAGGTTATATTCGCAAAGGCGCCAACTTGATTTTTATTATTACAAACGATGGTTGGTGGGGAAATACGCAAGGTTACAAACAGCACGCTTCTTACGCCAGTTTACGAGCCATTGAAACGCGTAGAGATATTGCGCGTTCTGCTAATACTGGAACTTCTTGTTTTTTAAATCAACGCGGAGATATTTCGCAAGCAACTAATTGGTGGCAACCAGCAGTAATAAAAGGTGTTGTAAATACCAATTCTGTTATAACTTTTTATTCAGAACATGGCGATTATATTGCACATTTGTTGATGTATTGTGCTGCCATTTTACTCATCGTTACATTTTTCGGAAAATTATTTTTGAAAAACAAATTCTTCTAATTCCTCACAAAAAGAATTTAATAAAGCTTGTCTGACGGAGTTGAGTGCATTTTTCTTTTTTTGTTCATATTGTTTTGAAAACAAATACATTATAATTTTGTTTCGTATTTATTTTTTTTATACTTTTAGTCTGATTTTTGAGTAATTTTTTTTACAGTAAATATAAAAAACACGTTGAAACATTTTTTACTATCGGTATTTTTTATTTTTCTCTCCCTTTTTTCAATGTCCAAAAGTGGGCAAGACCCTCATTTATATGCAAGTCCTGGTTTTTTAAAATTCACTGAAAATAAAAGTCAGTGGCAGCCTAATATTTTGTATCAATCGGATTTTTGGGGTGGAAGATTGTTTTTAGAAAAAAAATGTTTTACTTATGTTTTCTATCAACTGAATATGTTCGAATTGATACATCCGCATCCTGCTTCACTTGCTCCCAAAGAAGATCCAAGTAAAATGGTTTTCAAATTCCAAGCGGTAAAAATTAATTTTTTGAAGGCTGATACCAATGCGCTCACCAAAGGAAATGATTCGCTTTCGGATTACTCAAATTATTTTATTGGAAACGATAAACGCAAATGGGCATCACATGTAGAGTCTTATCACAATGTGGTTTATCAAAATTTATATCCTTTCATAAATTTAAAAGTTTACAGCGAAAACAACAATGTGAAATATGATTTTATTTTGAAGAATAGTGCCAATATTAATGATATAAAAATGCAAGTAGTTGGTTCAGATGGTTTGTATCTGAAGGATCATAATTTAATACTTAAAACGTCTGTTGGAGATGTAGTTCAAGAAAAACCTTTTGCATATCAGATGATAAATGGCGCATTAAATAAAGTAGCTTGTGAGTTTACTTTGAAAGAAAATATCATAGGATTCAAATTGAAAAGTTCTTACAATAAAAATTTTCCTTT
>DATLTG010000420.1:0-7084 GCA_035533735.1 Bacteroidia bacterium | reverse complement strand
GATCCAGATACTGCACGCGAATTTCACGATGAAACTTTACCGGCTGATGGCGCAAAAGTGGCGCATTTTTGTTCTATGTGCGGACCGCATTTTTGTTCTATGAAAATTACAGAAGATGTGCGTAAATATGCCGAAAGCATGGAAGTTGAAACAGATTCAGCATTGGAAAAAGGCTTAAAAGAAAAAGCCAATGAGTTTGTAAACTCAGGAAGTGAAATTTATTCGTAGAATATCTATTCAATAATACCCTGAGGGTTTTCAAAACCCTTAGGGTATTAAAAAATTGTATAAAATATTATATAAATGGGCAATAACCGAATTCCATTAGAACCGGAAAAATATTATCACATATACAATCACAGTTGTGGTACGGATAATTTATTTCGTAACGAAGATAACTATCGTTATTTTCTTAAAAAATATGCCGAGTATCTCAATCCTATTTTTGAAACATTTGCCTATTGTTTAATGCCCAATCATTTTCATCTTCTTGTTAAAGTAAAATCGGAAGAAACGCTAACTGTCTATTTTAAATCATCCGATTCGAAAATAACGAATCAACAAAACAATATTTATAATGCCTTAATACATCAAGTGGGAAGTTTTTTAAATGCTTATACAAAAGCCTATAACAAAGAATTTGTAAGACGCGGAAGTTTGTTTGTGCAAAGCTTTAAAAGAAAAAATATTGTCAATAATACTTATTTTACTAAACTCATACATTACATTCATAACAATCCTGTTCATCACAATTTTGTGAAGAATTTGTCTGATTGGAAATATTCTTCCTTTCATTCAATAGTATCCAATAAAAAAACATTTATAGAAAGACAACAAGTAATAGAATGGTTTGGAAGCAAAAATGAATATTTAGAATTTCATGATAAGCTTATTAAATACCCTAAGGGTTTTCAAAACCCTTAGGGTATAAGTATCTAAAAAAATAAATTAAAGAAATTAAAAAAGATGGATAAACAAAGCCGAATTAGCAAAGAACTTTTTAAAGTTATTTTGCAAGATAGTGAAGTAACAAAACCTGATTATTTAAAGTTATTACAAACTATTTATTCTTCTTCCAAACATGAAGCAACAGCAACGGACTTGGCAGAGAAACTTGGATACAAAGATAAAATTGTAGTTAATGGTATTGTTGGGAAGTTTGGAAAACAAATTGCAGAAAAATATAATATTAAAATTAGCGATGATTCATTTAAGTATTGGGATTTGTTTTTTGATGGTTATTATAAAGGAACATTTTTTATTTGGAAATTAAAAAGAGAACTGCAAATAGCGATGGAAGAACTTTTATTAACTATAAATCCTCCACAAATAGAAAAAGCATTTCTTTTTGCTTTTAATTCTGATATTAAAAACTGGAGTAATTTAGAAGAATGTTTTGAAGATTTTAATTTACATGGCAAGTGTTGGTTGACTTGGCGTTGTAAAAATAATTCTGTAAGAGAAGGAGACAGAGCTTTCTTAGTCAAAATAGGAAAAAATCCTAAAGGAATCATAGGCTCAGGTATTGTAACAACAATACCTATTGGATATGTAGATGAAAAAGATCAAAATAAATATTATATTCAAATACAATTTACCACTTTGATTGATTGGAGAAAAGAAAATATTCTGACAATAGAAGATTTAAAAATAAATGAACGCCTTGCTAAACAAAATTGGACACCACAAGCATCAGGTATCTCAATAAGACCAGAACTTGTCGAGGAACTTGAAACAACTTGGTCTAATTTTTTAGTAGCCCAAAATATTAAATACACTCCTGCTATTTTAAAAGAGAGTGAAATACAAACAATATTTACTGAAGGAACTGCTAAAGAAGTAAAATTAACAAGATATGAAAGAGATAAAAATGCAAGAAGTGAATGTATTAAATATTACGGATATGCCTGTTCAATCTGCTCTTTTGATTTTGAAAAACACTACGGACAAATTGGTAAAAATTTTATTCATGTCCATCATTTGACAGAAATTGCATCAATAGGAAAAAAACACCAAATTGATCCAATTAAAGATTTGCGACCTGTTTGTCCAAACTGCCACGCTATGATACATAGCAGAAAACCCGCATTGAGTATAGAAGAGTTAAAAAAACACATTCAATGAAACGCATCATTATATCTTCACCAACAAGTTTTTTAAACGAAGCATCAATCATAAATGCTTTGTTTGATGAAGGTTTGGACTTATTTCATTTACGTAAACCAAACTATTCTGAAAACGAAATAATAGAAATTGTAGAAAAAATAAATTTTCAAAATCGTTCAAAAATTGTTTTGCATCAACAGCATCAAGTGGTGGAAAAATTAAAAATAAAGCGCATTCATTTTTCGGAAAGCGAGCGATTAAAAACGAGTGAAGCAGATTTGCAAAAATGGAAAACTAAAGGATTTACGCTTTCCACTTCTATTCACGAGATGAAAAACTATGATTTATTATCGGATGTTTTTAGTTATACTTTTTTTGGTCCTGTTTTCGAAAGCATTTCAAAACGCGATTACAAACCGCTTTCAAAAGAATTAATTCAATTAGAAAAAAACGACAATCGGAAAATAAAAATTTTTGCTATTGGCGGAATTACTTTCGATAAAATGGAGAAATTAGAACAAGCTAATTTTGATGGTTACGCTTTGTTAGGCGCGATATGGAATAAAGAAATGAATGAAATAAAAGAATTGAAAAATGGCATCAGCGCGTAAAAATGTATTAAGCATTGCCGGTTTCGATCCATCGGCTGGCGCAGGTTTATTGGCAGATATTAAAACATTTGAGCAACACAAATTGAATGGATTAAGTGTGTGTACAGCCATTACGTTACAAACCGAGAATAAATTTTTCTCCATTAAATGGGAATCGATAAATGAAGTTTTACAAGCAGTGGATGTGATGCAAAAAAATTATTCTATTCCGGTAGTAAAAATTGGAATTGTGCCTTCCTTCGATTTTTTATTGGACTTGGTTACGCGATTGAAAAATAATTTTTCGGACGTAAAAATAATTTTAGATCCGATTCTGAAATCGAGTACCGGATTTGATTTTAAAACCAATCATTCCAACGAAAAATTACAAACTGTTTTGAAAAATATTTTTTTGATTACACCAAATATTCAAGAAGCAATTTTTTTGACCGATGCAAAAAATGCAGAAAATGGTGCAAAAGAAATATCGAAATATTGCAACGTATTTTTAAAAGGTGGACATAGTGAAACAGCACTTGGCGTGGATTATTTATTTAGTGAAGGTGAGATGGAAACATTCCAACCTTCATCAAAAAATAGTTGCCCAAAACATGGTTCTGGTTGTGTTTTATCGGCTGCCATTGCGGCTAATATTGCGTTAGATATGGATTTAAAAACAGCTTGCGCCAACGCGAAGAAATACACCGAACATTTTTTATCAAGCAACGAATCGTTAATTGGTTATCATTATGTATAGTAAGATTCAATACATATCGCAAGGCACAACTGTTTCGGAACAGCTTACTAATATTGAGAAAGTATTAGATGCAGGTTGTGATTGGATTCAGTTACGTTTTAAAAATGCAACAGAAAACGAATTAATAAATTCAGCCGAAAGCGTAAAAAAATTATGCGAAAAATACAAAGCCACTTTTATTGTAAACGATCATGTTGAACTCGCAAAAAAAATAAATGCCGATGGCGTACATCTCGGTTTACAAGATACTTCCATTAAAAATGCGCGAGCGATTTTAGGAAGTAAAAAAATAATTGGAGGCACCGCGAATACTTTAAATGATGTTTTAAAACGAGTGGAAGAAAAATGCGATTATATCGGTTTAGGACCTTTTGCTTTTACAATAACAAAAGAAAAATTGAGTCCGGTTTTAGGAATAGAAGGCTATCAAAAAATAATGAATGAATTACAAAAAATAAACATTTCCATTCCCATTTATGCCATTGGAGGAATAGAATTAGAAGATGTGGAATCAATTGTAAACACAGGAGTTTACGGAATTGCCGTTTCCGGATTAATAACACATCACAATAATAAAAGAATACTTTTCGAACAATTAAATCAGCAACTAAATGCAGTTATTAAACATAGCAGATAAAAAATTTCAATCGCGTTTGTTTGTTGGAACCGGAAAATTTGGTTCGGCAAAAAAAATGGAAGAAGCACTTTTAGCTTCCGGAACAGAACTCGTAACTGTTGCGCTAAAGCGCATTGATTTACAAACAGACACCGATCATTTAATTGCACATTTGCAACATCCGAGAATAAATTTATTGCCAAATACTTCCGGTGCGCGTAACGCGAAAGAGGCTGTTTTTGCTGCACAATTAGCGCGTGAAGCCTTGGAAACAAATTGGTTAAAATTAGAAATTCATCCCGATCCAAAATACTTATTGCCGGATGCCATTGAAACATTAAAAGCAACGGAAGAATTGGTAAAATTGGGTTTTATCGTTTTGCCTTATATTCATGCTGATCCTGTTTTATGTAAACGTTTGGAAGATGTTGGAACGGCTGCCGTAATGCCACTTGGCTCGCCAATTGGAAGCAACAAAGGATTAAAAACAATTGATTTTTTAGAAATTATTATCGAACAAAGTAAGGTTCCTGTTATTGTTGATGCCGGAATTGGAAGTCCTTCAGATGCTGCAAAAGCAATGGAATTAGGTGCTGACGCTGTTTTAGTAAATACGGCAATTGCTATTGCAGAAAATCCAACAGCTATGGCTATCGCTTTTAAAATGGCAGTAGAAGCCGGAAGAATGGCTTTCGAAGCAAAAATTCCATCACAAAATAATAAGGCAATCGCATCAAGTCCACTAACTGAATTTTTAAATGGATAATTTTAAAACAATATTTGATTCTCAAAATTGGGAAGAAATAAAATCTTCTATCTATTCAAAAACAGCTGCGGATGTTGAGAATGCTCTTGCTTCTAAAAAAAGAACATTGGAAGATTTTAAAGCTTTGATTTCTCCGGCTGCTCAAAATTATTTGGAACAAATGGCGCAAATGAGTCATGCATTGACAAAAAAACGGTTTGGAAAAACGATTCAAATGTATGTGCCGATGTATTTGAGTAACGAATGCAATAATATTTGTACGTATTGCGGTTTCAGTTTCGATAATAAAATAAAACGCAAAACACTTTCTGATAAAGAAATTTTGCAAGAAGTAGAAGCTATTAAAAAACACGGCTTTAACCATATTTTATTGGTTTCCGGAGAAGCAAATCAAACTGTTCATGTTGATTATTTTAAGAAAGCAATTGAATTAATTAAACCACATTGCGCTACTATTTCTATTGAAGTTCAACCTTTGGAAACAGAAGAATACAGAACATTGCACGATGCCGGTGTGTATGCTGTTTTGGTTTATCAGGAAACCTATCATCAGGAAGTTTACAAAACCTATCATCCGAAAGGTAAAAAATCTAATTTTCATTATCGTATGGAAACGCCCGACAGACTTGGAAAATCTGGAATTCATAAAATCGGATTAGGAATTTTAATGGGTTTAGAAGATTGGCGCACGGATTCTTTTTTCTGCGCTTTGCATTTAGATTATCTTCAAAAAAAATATTGGCAAACAAAATTTTCAGTTTCTTTTCCGCGTATGCGACCGGCTGAAGGAATTATTGAACCCAACGTAATTGTTACTGATAAAGAATTGGTGCAACTTATTTGTGCCTATCGTTTGTTTAATGAAGATGTAGAGCTTTCTATTTCTACACGTGAATCGGAAAATTTTAGAAATAATATTATTCCTTTAGGAATTACGAGTATGAGTGCAGGTTCTAAAACAAATCCGGGCGGTTATGAAGTGGACACCAATTCCTTGGAACAATTTGAAATAAGTGATGAGCGCAGTGCCGAACAAATTGCAGACTTAATTAAAAGTGTCGGTTACGAACCTGTTTGGAAAGATTGGGATAATGCTTTTGTATAAACAATGGAAAAATTTAGTAAAGAAGAATTAATCAGGTACAGTCGGCAAATGATGCTTCCTGAAGTTGGGTTGAAAGGTCAGGAAAAAATACGCGCTGCAAAAGTTCTTGTAGTTGGTGCAGGCGGTTTGGGTTGCCCGGTTTTACAATATTTAACTGCAGCTGGAATTGGCACTATCGGCATTATTGATTTTGATAAAATTGAATTACATAATTTGCATCGCCAAATTTTATTTTCTGCTGAAGATGTTGGTAAACAAAAGGCAATTGTTGCTTCTGAAAAATTAGCAAAACAAAATCCGCACATTCATTTTGATGTATTTGATGAAATGCTGAATGAAACAAATGCCGAAAAAATAATTTCGAATTTTGATATTGTGATTGATGGCTCGGATAATTTTTCAACACGTTATCTCGTAAACGATACTTGCGTGAAACTATTGAAACCATTGGTTTACGGCAGTATTTTAAAAATGGAAGGACAATTTGCGGTGTTTAATTATCTGGGAAGTAAAAATTTGCGCGACATTTTTCCAGAGCCTCCAAATCCCGAAGATGTTCCAAATTGCGATGAAAACGGAGTGCTGGGAACTTTGCCAGCTATTATCGCTTCGATGATGGCGCACGAAACATTGAAGATTATTTTGAGAATGGACATCAATAAAAATCAATTGCAACTTATTGATACGAAAAATTGGAAGTATTCAACAATAGAATTTTAGTAAAGAATCTTTTTCTTTTTACCTTTAGCAAAACATCACACTATGGAATAACCATTATTGTGGGGATATTTATAGTTTATTTTATTGAAAAGACTGCAGAGGTAATTAAGATTGAAAGAAATGAAGATGGCGGCATACTTGTTAAAGATTTGCCATCAGAACCTCCCAATAAATAATTCCGCTGCATTGCGTATTTTTATGCGATGAAAAACTTTTTTTTTCTTTTGAGATATTTACGTTATCGCTCTAAAGCTGTTAATGAACATGGCATTCACTCTCCTTTTGTTTTTAAATTAGTAACCGAAGTTTTCCAGAATAAAAATCCATTTTACGCTTTTAAAGTGATTGAAAAGCAGCGAAATAAAATGCTTCAATCTGCCGAAACTATTGTTGTGGAAGATTTTGGCGCAGGTTCAACAATCTT
>DATLTG010000419.1:0-3443 GCA_035533735.1 Bacteroidia bacterium | reverse complement strand
AAAAATAAATACTGACGTTTTAGAGGTAAGTAAAAAATTAGGTTCTTTTATAACATATTTAAAAGACTTTAAAACAAAACAACTGTCTCGAGGCATTAAAACTTTACAACATTAAAACCTTATAACTTTACAACTTGTGCTATGTTATCAATAAAAAATCTGTACGCATCCATTGACGGAAAAGAAATTCTCAAAGGCTTAAATCTCGAAATAAAAAAGGGAGAAGTCCACGCGATAATGGGACCAAATGGCTCTGGAAAAAGTACGCTCGCCAATGTATTAGCTGGAAGAAAAGAATATGAAATTACTTCAGGAGAAATTATTTTTAATGATAAAAACTTGTTGGAACTTTCTCCAGAAAATCGCGCCAGAGAAGGATTATTTTTAGCTTTTCAATATCCAGTAGAAATTCCTGGTGTTAGCAATATTAACTTTTTGAAAACCGCAATAAGTGAAATTCGTGAATACAAAGGATTGCCACCAATTGAAGCTAGTGCTTTTTTAAAATTAGTAAAAGAAATGCAAGCACTTGTAGAATTGAAAGGAAGTTTGGCAAATCGTTCGGTAAACGAAGGTTTTAGTGGTGGAGAAAAAAAACGAAATGAAATTTTTCAAATGGCAATGTTAAATCCAATGCTTTCTATTTTAGATGAAACCGACAGTGGACTTGATATTGACGCTTTACGCGTAGTGGCAAAAGGAGTAAAAACACTCAAAACTAAAGATAATGCAACTGTTGTTATTACACACTATCAAAGACTTTTAGATTATATCGTTCCCGATTTTGTACACGTTTTGTACAACGGAAGAATTGTAAAATCAGGCACTAAAGAATTGGCAATGGAATTAGAAATAAAAGGATACGATTGGATTAAAAAAGAAGATGAATTAATTGCTTAAATGCCGATAGAAAAAATGACTCCAGTAAAAACCCTTATAGAAAAAATAGATAATATCGCCATTTTTGCGACTGAATTTGAGCGATTAAAAAATACTTTTCCCGAAAATGTTTTTTTGAAAAACATTCGCACCAAAGCATTTGAAAGTTTTTTGAATCAAGGTTTGCCAAACAAAAAAAACGAAGAATATAAATATGCTTCTCCTGAAAAATTATTTTTTAAAGTTCCTTTTGATTGCCAAGTTTCAACTGAAAAAATTAATCAAAAAGAAATCGAAAAATATTTCATTCAAAATTTGAATGCAACTGTTGTAGTAACGATTAATGGCTCTCTTTCTAAAGAAAATTCTACTTTTGGTAATCTTCCAAAAGGTGTTATTATTTGCGATTTTTCAGAAGCGATAAAACAACATTCCGAAATTTTTGAAAAACATTTTTCTGCTTCTGCGGATGTAAACTTGGATGCTTTTTTAGCTTTAAATACAGCTTTAGCCACCAACGGACTTTTTATTTATGTTCCTGAAAATACGCATTTCGAAAAACCTTTGCACCTCGTAAATCTTTTAACCGCAAAGAAATCTGCCTTTTTAAATACGCGAAATTTAATTGTGATTGAAAATAAATCGGAACTGAAAATAGTGGAAACATTTGATACTGTTGATCTTCCTGTAAAACTAATTACCAATTCGGTTACTGAAATTTCGGTTGGCGAAAATGCGCACGTTCAATATTATACGATACAAAAAGAATGTGAAAATGGAAATCACATTCACGCTACACACGTTCAACAACAAGCAAATTCGCATTTCGATACCAATACAATTACGCTTGGCGGATCTTGGATTCGCAATAATTTAAACATCGCGTTAAACGCTAAACATTGCGAAACGCACTTGAATGGTTTGTTTATCACGAAAGAAAATCAGCATGTTGACAATCATACTTTTGTTGATCATCGGCAGCCAAATTGCGAAAGCAGACAATTGTATAAAGGCATTTTATACGATAAATCTATTGGTGTTTTTAACGGAAAAATTATGGTGCGTCCCGATGCGCAAAAAACAAATGCTTACCAAAGCAGTAAAAATATTTTATTAAGCGATGATGCCACTATCAACGCAAAACCGCAATTAGAAATTTATGCCAATGATGTAAAATGTTCACACGGAACTTCTACCGGAAGATTAGCTGATGAAGCGTTGTTTTATTTGCGTTCGCGCGGAATAAGTGAACCAACAGCAAAAAATTTATTGATGTATGCTTTTACCGCAGATGTTCTGGACACATTGAAATTAGAGGCTTTGAAGACTTACGTTGAAACGTTAGTGGAGAAAGAATTACAACATGAATTGAATAAAAATGACGCCAACTAATCTTGAATTTCAGACTGCCCCTTTTGATATAAAAAAAATCAGAAATGATTTTCCGATTTTAGTACGAACCGTTAATGGAAAGTCTTTAATATATTTAGATAACGGAGCAACGGCACAAAAACCGCAAGCTGTTATTGATGCCATTTCAAACTATTATTCGCATGAAAATGCCAACATTCATCGTGGCGTACATACGTTGAGCAGAGAAATGACAGATGCTTATGAAGCCGCACGAACAGTGATTCAAAAACATATTAACGCAGCATTTTCGCACGAAATTATTTTCACCAAAGGCACAACCGAATCCATTAATTTGGTGGCATTTTGTTTCGCGAAAAAAAATATTTTTAAAGGCGATGAAATTATTATCAGCCAAATGGAACATCACAGCAACATACTTCCTTGGCAACAAATTTGCGAAGAAAAAGGAGCTGTTTTAAAAGTCATTCAAATCAATGAAAAAGGCGAATTATTATTGGAGGAATACAAAAATTTATTTTCGTCAAAAACAAAAATTGTAGCCATAACACACATTTCAAATACACTCGGAACTATTAATCCGATAAAAGAAATGATTGCTTTAGCACACGAAAAAAATATTCCTGTATTAGTAGATGGCGCACAAGCTGTACCTCACAGCAAAATTGATGTGCAAGATTTGGATGCTGATTTTTATTGTTTCAGTGCACACAAAGTTTTTGGACCTACAGGAGTGGGCGTTTTATACGGAAAAGAAAAATTACTGAACGCTTTGCCTCCGTATCAAACCGGTGGCGGAACCATTAAAACAGTAACTTTTGAAAAAACAATTTACGAAGAATTACCTCTGAAATTTGAAGCCGGAACGCCCAATATTGCTGGAGGAATTGGTTTTGCCGCAGCACTTAACTACATTCAAAATATCGGTCTAGAAAAAATATTTTTGCAAGAACACACATTACTAAATTACGCTACTGAAAAATTAAGTACAATAAAAGATTTGCGAATTATCGGCACAGCGAAAGAGAAAGCGAGTGTTCTATCATTTTTTATTGAAGGCACTCATCCTTTTGATGTAGGAACTATTTTAGATCAATTGGGCATTGCCGTTCGCACCGGTCATCATTGTACGCAGCCACTTATGCAGTTTTACGGCATTCCAGGAACAATACGCGCTTCGTTTGCTTTTTACA
>DATLTG010000418.1:0-5809 GCA_035533735.1 Bacteroidia bacterium | reverse complement strand
ACAGTGTAAAAGTAAGCGAATGGGATATGTACGGCAGCAGCAGAATTGGGACATTAGATACTGCATTATTAGTATATCCGCGCACTCCGTTATTGCCTATTGCTTTTATATTTAACCCTTACGATACGAGTCGAACTATTTACACCGAGGGACAAAAACAATATGAACTAACCAATCATCTTGGAAATGTTTTTGTAACTTTGAGCGATAAAAAAATTCCTGTGGATACGATAACTTCTGGTACAACTGCCGATTATTATTTGCCAATAGTAATCACTTCGCAAGATTATTACGCGTTCGGGATGCTTATGCCTGGGCGTAATTTTAATACCACTGGTTTTAGGTTCGGATTTAACGGCAAAGAGAAAACAGATGAGCTATACGGTGTTGGGAACGCTTATGATTATGGTATGAGAATGTACAGTGCGAGATTGGGAAGACCATTAAGCACCGACCCACTTTTTAAGAAATTTCCTATGCTAAGTCCGTATCAGTTTTTTAGTGATAATCCTATAAAAAATATTGATTTAGATGGATTAGAAGGTGTACCTTCACACCTTCTTGCTAATGGAGGATATACTACCGCAATTATGTCTGTATGGCATCCAAAAGCACAACCTCACATAGATTCATATTACAATGGCACAATTAGTGCTTATATTCCAAATTTCTTTGAAAAGGTAGAAACAAAATTGAATAGTCCAAGTACAAATCCCATATCTTATACTTTCAAAGCTATTGGAAAAATGAGTTATAGTGTGGTTAATGACCCTTATATATATGCTACAAGCCTTGTGTATGGACCAGAAGGAGCGAGGGATTTATCTGGAAAAGGTGTAGATAAAAAAGAAGTAACAAGTGCTTTTATATTTGGCGTTGCTACTCCATTAATTGTAAAAATACCACAAATAACCGCTGAAGAAGCTATTGTTAAAAATATAGGAACATTTTCTAAAGAGAATAAAGGTACTGATATTCTTAAAGATAAACAGGCTGCTGGGTTATCTTTAAGAAGAGATAATGCTGCTGCAAAAGAAATTAAAACAATAAGTAAAACAGTGAAAATTACTGATAAAATTATTTCTGCTGGCACAACAAATGTTAATGACTCTTCTATTCCTATATGGGCACCTCAGGATGTAAAAAATGGACAAAAAAAATAATAGAAAAAAAATTTTAAATAAGTTCATTAATATTTTAGATTTTCTATCTGATTTTATAGGTATTTTTGGACTATTGAGAATGGGTGCTTTTGCACGATGGTTATTAACAGGTGCTAAAGGCAAATTTAAAGATTTTTACAATAAAAGCCACACAGGAACACTATATCAAGTTATAGATTATTTTATAGGTGCTGTTGTTTTTTTTATTATTATGTATATTGTAATTGTAATATAATATATTAGCACTATAACCATAACTATAAATTTCCACGAACAAGCGATATAAAAAAGTACGCATTATTAATTGAAAATTATAAATGCTAAATGTTAAATTGAAAAACGCGCGTTGGCAATGAAAGCATACGATGCCGAGTAGCTGGTGTGTAAGCATTTATGCTTTCTTGATTTTTTGTTTCTTTTTCATTAAGGAAAAAGAAATTAAGAAAAGATAAAAATAGTTTAAACTCCTTTACACAGATTCCAAATCAAGTTTGGAATGAAGGCTTTTTGCTAATTGACAATGAAACAATGAATCCAAGCCTTGATGTTTTTGTTGCTTTTTATATCAAGATAAAAAGCAATTTAAAAATGCTTTGTGTCGCATTTCCTCTTTCAAATATCCAAATTCATTCCTTATTTTTTTGGCATTCGTCTAAAAGTCAGAAAAAAATAAAACTAAACGATTGTTTAAATTAAACGTTTGTTTAGTTTTGCCCTCGCAAATTTAAAAATGCCATGAAAAAAGAAAATTTATTAGAAGTTGCCGAAGCTCTTTTTGCTGATAAAGGTTATGAAGGAACATCGGTGCGCGACATTGCCCAAAAGGCAAAAGTGAACGTTGCTATGATTTCATATTATTTCGGATCGAAAGAAAAAATGTTGGAAGCCTTAATCGAATTCCGGAATGCCGATAGTTTTAAAATACTCGAAAAAATTTCTGCGGATACTGATTTAGGTCCAAAAGAAAAAATAGAACGCATTGTAGATTATTATGTGGATCGGATTTTATCCAATCAGCTTATTCATAATATTATGACGCGCCAACTTTCCTTATTAAAAGAAGGTAGCGTTTGTGATAAAATGATTGATTTTAAAATGAAAAATTTGGAACAAATCCGAAAAATTATTTTGGAAGGACAAAAGAAAAAAGTGTTTCGGAATGTAGATATTGAAATGACAATAAGCACACTTGTCGGAACGATTTCTCAAATCACCATGTCGAAATATTTGTATTGTCGCTTAGCAAAAATTAATTTTTTAGATAACGACAGTTATACAAAAAAAATAAAACCGAGAGTAAAAAAGCATTTAAAATCGATGCTATTAGCACATTTGGATATAAAAAATAAGTAAAATGAAATTGAGAAAATCTGTTTTTAAATCGCCAACGAAAAATTATTTTTTAGCATTAATAGGTATCTTTTTCGGCACAGTTGTGTTGGCACAACAAACGCAACAAATTTCATTAGCCGATGCTGTGCAGTTAGGAATTAAAAACAGCAACCAATTAAAATTGGCGCAAGCTAAAGTGGCAGTTGCTGTTGCAAAAGCTAATGAAGACAAAGATTACACATTGCCTAATGCTAAATTAGGAGCCAGTTATGCGCGATACGATGTGGTTTCTCCATTTCAATTAATTACAAGCGGAAGTTCTACTCCTTTATTTGCACTTAATCCGCAAGTTTTTAGTTCGTACATGGGCTCTGCTTCTGTTAGCGAAGGATTGTTTAACGGATTCAAATTAAAATACTTGCGCCAATCAGCCGACTATTTGCAACAAGCCGCAAAAGCCGATGTGGACAAGGATAAAAACGATTTGATTTTTAGTATTGTGGAAGCATATTACAATATCTACAAAATGGAATCAACTAAAAAATTAATCGCGCAAAGCTTGGATCAAACGGCTCAACATGTAAAGGAAGTGCAAGATTTTTTAAATCAAGGATTGGCAACCAGCAACGATTTATTGAAAGTAGAATTACAACAATCCGACATTCAACTTTCTGAAATGGATGTGGAAAATTCGCTAAAAATAATTCGTTACAATTTTAATTTGATGATTGGTTTGCCTGATAGCACGAACATTGTAATTGATACGAATATCATCGCTTCCGCGAAAACAATTTCTCCATTTGCTACTTGTTTGCAAAATGCCATTGATGGAAGAAGTGAATTAAAATCGGCTGCATTGCAAATGCAAGCTGCACAAGCTAATATCGGCATGATAAAAAGCGATTACTATCCGGCAGTTGGTGTTGGCTTAGGCTATAATTACATCAATCCAACAAGCGATTTTGTGCCACCAACCGATCAATTTATTTCGGCTTGGAATGTAGGTTTAAATGTATCGTATAATTTGGCTTCACTTTATACCACCAAAAATAAATTGGACGAAGCAAAAGCGCAAATTGATGCTTTGCAAGCCGGTCAAGACGAACTGAGCAATTCCATTAAAATGGAAGTAAACGCCAGCTTTGTGGAATATCAGCAAACACAAGAAAAAATAAATGTGTTAGAAAAATCAGTTGCGCAAGCTGTTGAAAATGATCGTATCGTAAAATCAAAATTCGATAATCACATTGCATTGCTTTCGGATTTATTAGATGCTGATGTGGCTTTGTATCAAACAAAAATTGCACTTACCAATGAGCAAGCTGATGCAGAAATTGCTTACAATAAACTTTTAAAATCAATAGGAAAAACGAAATAAAATCAATAAAAAGAAATATGGAATCAACAGCAAAAAAGAAAACTTCGCCCAAAAAAATGGTCCCTTTTATATTAGGATTTGTGTTACTCACAGCCCTTGGATTTGGAATAAAAGAATATCTCTATTTTCAAAAACACATTGATACCGATGATGCGCAAATTGATGGCGATTTAATTCCGGTGATTTCGCGTGCAGGTGGTTATGTTGAAAAAATAAATTTTCAAGAAAACGAAAAAGTAACTAAAGGACAAGTATTGGTAACCTTAGATGATCGTGATTATCGCGTAAGAGTGGAAGAAGCGGAAGCTGCTTTATTGGCGGCAAAAACAAATGTAAAAGTTACTAAAGCTTCCGTGATTTCGGCACAAGCTAATTTACCTCCTGTTGCTTTTAATATTGATGCAGCTAAGGTGCGTGTTTGGAAAGCCACTCAGGATTTTAATCGCTATCAAAATTTGTTTAAGGAGCATTCTATTACCGAATCGCAATTTGATGCCGTGAAAGCGGAAAAAGAAGCTGCTGAAGCACAATTGGAAGCAACCAAAAGTCAATCGGCAGTAATTAACAGACAGGTTCAAACACAACAACAACAAGTGGATGCAACTTCTACCAACATTGCTATTCAACAAGCCAACGTGGATTATGCAAATCTTCAATTGTCGTATTGCACCATTACTGCGCCTGAATCGGGAATCGCTTCGAAAAAAAATATTCAAATCGGACAATTGGTACAACCCGGACAAATGCTTTTTTCTATTGTCAGCGATAGCGATATATACATTACCGCTAATTTTAAAGAAACACAATTGGATAAATTAAAACCAGGGGAGAAAGTAGATATTGAAGTAGATGCTTATCCTGATTGGAAATTAACCGGAGTAGTGTTTAATTTTTCGCCCGCAACTGGTGCTAAATTTTCTTTGCTTCCGCCTGATAACGCAACCGGAAATTATGTAAAAGTTGTACAGCGTGTGCCGGTTAAAATAAAAATAACTGCCACTAAAGAACAAATGCAAATGCTACGACCAGGAATGAGTGTGGATGTTTCTGTAATTACTGAATAAATTAATTTACCGATTCAGATAGAAAATTAATATGCCAGAAACCGGTATCAGAAAATGGATTGTAACCGTTACGGTTATTACCGCAGCCTTACTCGAGCTGATTGACACTACGATTGTAAACGTTTCGCTTCCGCAGATAATGGGAAATCTGGGCGCAACTTTACAAGAAGTAAGTTGGGTAGTTACTGCTTATGTGGTGGCTAACGTAATTATATTACCGATGTCGGGATGGTTAGGAAATACCTTCGGACGAAAAAATTATTTTTTAACTTCCATCATCGCATTTGTCGTTTTTTCATTTTTCGCAGGACATGCGCATACTTTATCAGAATTAGTTTGTTTCCGCGTTTTTCAAGGCTTAGCAGGTGGCGGACTTTTATCAACGGCTCAAGCCATTTTATTAGAAGCTTGGCCTCCCGAAGAAATTGGAATGGCAACCGCCTTATTCGGATTGGGTGCCGTTTTCGGTCCTACTGTAGGTCCAACTATTGGCGGTTATATTACCGACCATTTTTCTTGGCCATGGATTTTTTATGTAAACATTCCTGTTGGTGCTGTCGCTGCTTTTTGTGTGGTTACTTTTATTCGAGATACCGAAGCAAAAGGACCGCGAACTAAAATTGATTGGTGGGGAATTTTATTTTTGGCTGCTGCCATTGGCAGTCTGCAAATTGTGTTGGAACGTGGCGAACAAGAAGATTGGTTTGCCAAACCATACATTGTTGTATTAACATTGTGCACCGTTGTATTTGGTTTGCTTTTTATTTGGCGCGAACTAAGTATCGAGTTTCCGGTGGTTAATTTTAAAATATTAAAACATCGAAGTTTTAGTATCGGAATGGCGACTTCGTTTGTGCTTGGTTTTGCTATGT
>DATLTG010000417.1:0-3224 GCA_035533735.1 Bacteroidia bacterium | reverse complement strand
CATTAATTTTACTTCGTTGGTAACGGCTTCTAAATTAGTGAACTCGCCTTTTGGCTGAAGATTGGAATAAAAAACATTCGGAAAAGCCAATAAAATATGGAAATGTTTGGAATACGGTAAGTAATTTAAAAAAGCAATTATTCCGATGATGTGAAACCACCAACACGAATGTTCCAACATTTCCAATGAATGAACACTCATTCCGGAAAATAAAATAGCAACAATACTGCTAATTGGAAACGCGCCTGCTTTTGGATAAGCTCCAAATCCTTGCAACAAAAAATCGCAAGCGTTCATCGTTAAAAAAGCCGACATCAATAAAATTTCTGTAATTAAAATAATATTAGCATCGGAGCGAGGCCATAATGTCATTTCGCGGTTCCAAAATCTTTTTATGCGACCAATGTTTCTTCTGATTAAAAAAACAAGACATCCAAACAAAACAAGTAAGGCAAGAATTTCGAACGAACCAATTAAAAAATTATAAAAACCACCTAAAAAAGATAAAATGCGATGTGTCCCGAAAATGCCGTCAATAATAATTTCCAGCACTTCTATATTTATGATTACAAATCCTACATAAACAAAAATGTGCATGATTCCTGCTAAAGGACGCGTAACCATTTTTGATTGTCCGAGTGCTACGCGCGCCATTGTTTTCCAACGCAAAGGCTTGTTGTCGTTACGAGAAATATCTTTTCCGAGATTTATATTTCGAATTATTTTACGCAGGTTGATTGTAAAAAAAATAGTTCCTGCCGCTAAAAGTAAAATGAATAAAATGTTAGATATTCCCATTTGAAAAAAATCTTTTTTAGAAAATTATTTTTTCTTTCCGCTTTTGTCTTTTCCTCCGAAAACAGAAAAGTGAACGTATCGTTTTGGATGTTCGCGTATATCTTCAAATAATTTATCCAACTGATCGGCAGAAGCTTGTAGCTTATTGTAAAGCGTATCGTTATTTACCAACATTCCCATACTTCCTTTTCCTTGATTTATTTTTTTCATGATTTCGGCAGCATTGCTCAACGCAATATTCGCATTGTCGATGGAACTTTTCAAATTCGCTTTCGCTAAGGAGTCGCTGATAGATGAAAAATTATTCATCATATTTGTTAGTTTTTTATTGTTATTTGCTAAGTTGGTTGATATTGATTCGATGTTTGAAAAAATCACAGACAATTTTCCTTTTTCGGAGCTAACCAACAAATCTAAGTTTTGAGAAGTATGTTCGAAATTTTGGAGCGATTGGCGGATACTTTCCACACTTTTAGAAATATTTGTTGTAGTGCCTTTATTAAAAACAGATTGCACGACAATGATTACCGAATCAATCGAAGAAATTAAATTTTCTGCTTTATCTTTTAAAGGTTGAATTTGTTTATTTACAGCATCTTTCAAATTATCTTCCGTTCCTGCACTCATGGTATCACCACTTTGTACAAAAGAGGCGCCATTTCCGAATACAATTTGAACGGCTTTAGAACCAAGTAAATCGGAACTAATTATTTTTGCAACCGAATTTTTCGGAATACGTGCATTTTTATCGTTAATAACAAACGTTACAATAATTTTTCCAGAAGTATCTGGAAGCATTTCAATGTCTTGCACATGCCCAACTTTAAAGCCATTAACCAAAACAGGATTAGCTTCTACCAATCCATCAATGTGTGTATAAACGGCATAAACTATTTCTGGATTTGAAAAGATATTACGACCTTTTAAAAAATTAAATCCAAAAATAAACAGAGCTAAAGCAGCTGTTACAACGATTCCTAATTTTACTTCTTTTGTAAGTTTCAAAATATTTTTTTTTGATGCGAGTGCAAATTTACTTTTTTAATAATTTTATAGCATCATTTGTTGAAATTCTTTTTCCATTTTTAAAAGCCACTACAAAAGCGTCTTTAAATCCATTTTTTCGCATTTTTGCCTGTAAATCAACTGCTTTATCAGCCGAGTTGTAATATCCAGCAGTGTATTTATAAATTTCACCTGCTTTGTATTCCCATAAATTTTTCAAATCGCTATACTTTTTGTCGTCCAAATCTAATTTTTTTCTGGAAGAAGCGAATTGAACGCGAAACACAATTTCAGTTTGTTGCGTTGGAGGAGAAGTGTCTTTTGCTATTACTTCAGGCGAAGGAACACTATCAATTTTTAATTTACTGACTGTATTTTTTAATTTTTCATCTTTTGTTTTTGCTTTTTTTGTGTCAGTTACAATGTCCGTTTTTTCTTTTGAAATAGTATCCGATGAAATAGAATCGCTTGAAGAAGAATCCTTCTGTACAATTGGGATAGAATCGTTAGAATTATTTTTTTGAAGTTGCAATTCGTTAATCGAATCTTGTTCCAAATCTTTCACATTGAAAACTGGCTTCTTAAACTTTACATCATCCGGATTAAGCGGCTTATTTTCCATTTCATCTTTATATTCTCTAAAAGCTCTGAAAATACAAGACGCGTAATATGTTTGTCCTTTTTGAGAACCCAAAAATTTTTCTTCTTTTGGATTGGTTAAAAAACCAGTTTCAGTTAAAAGACTTGGCATCGTTGTTCTCCAAAGCACCAAAAAACCGGCTTGTTTTACGCCTTTGTCTTTACGGTCAGCTTGATTTTTATATTGTTCCTGAATTTTGGCAGCTAAATCTAAACTTTCTTGCAAATATTCATTTTGATACATAGTGAAAATGATATTGCCTTCGTCCGAATTTGGATCAAAACCATCGTATGTTTTCTTGTAATTTGCCTCCATTAAAATGGAGGAGTTTTCTCGTTTCGCAACCCCTAAATTACTTTTTGATTTATATAATCCCATCACATAAGTGGCAGAACCATAAGCATTTTTATCGGGAGAAGCGTTGCAGTGAATACAAATAAACAAGTCTGCTTTATTTTTATTTGCTATTTCAGCTCTTTCGTTTAACGGAACAAAAATGTCTGTTGTACGTGTATAAATTACTTTTACTCCTTTACAATTTTCTTGAATTAATTTTCCTAATTTCAATGCAATTGCCAATGCAACATCTTTTTCTTTGTAATAAATTCCATGACAACCAGGATCTTTTCCTCCGTGTCCGGGATCGATTACAACTGTTTTTAGTTTAAATTCCGTCTTTTTTTGTTGTGCGAAACTCCTATCGTTACACACAAACAAAAAAATAAATACGGATAAAATGAGTTTATTCACAATGATATTTATATATTTTTAACCTTTAGCT
>DATLTG010000416.1:0-4450 GCA_035533735.1 Bacteroidia bacterium | reverse complement strand
TACTACTCAAAAATATGTAGATTGGAACTTTCCTTCACAAAATTCGCTGGATTTAATTGGAGGCGAAAATATGGAAAGTGATTTTTATGCAGATGCTTTTTTTGAATATTTAGGTAATGTAATTCCTGTAAACCCTGGTGTTAGTAGAACTTTCACTTCCTTGGTTTTTAATTTTACTGTAGGTTCTGATGATTTTAATACCTATTTAGAAGTTACAGCTCCTTCATTAGGTATCAATCAAACTAAACCTAATTTCTCAGATATTACTAACGGATTGGGGCTTTTTACTTCTCGATACATTACAAGCAAATCAGTTGGACTTACAACCGCTACACTTGATTCACTTGCCAGTGGTCAGTACACAAAAAATTTAGGTTTCCCTTTTCTTTAAGAAATAAACAACAACTGTCTTTTTGTCATTGTTTTGACATTGGAAAATTTATTTTAGAAACGTATTTGCGCCATAATTTCAAAAAATGGCATCCAAAAGCCAACGGCATAATCATTGACTAAAAGGCAAACAATTATAAAATTTATCTATAACAAATAAAAATTAATAAAATGGGAAAAATAATAGGAATAGACTTAGGTACAACAAACTCTTGTGTTGCTGTAATGGAAGGCAATGAGCCTGTAGTTATTGCTAATAGTGAAGGACGTAGAACAACACCTTCAATTGTAGCTTTTGTTGAAAATGGAGAACGCAAAGTAGGTGATCCTGCTAAACGACAAGCTATCACCAATCCGACAAAAACAATTTATTCTATCAAACGCTTTATGGGCGAAACGTACGATAAAGTACTAAACGAAATGAAACGCGTTCCTTACACGATTGTAAAAGGCGATAACAACACACCTCGTGTTCAAATTGACGATCGTAAATACAGTCCACAAGAAATTTCAGCCATCATTCTTCAAAAAATGAAAAAAACAGCTGAAGATTATCTTGGACACGAAGTAACGGAAGCTGTAATTACAGTTCCGGCTTACTTCAACGATTCTCAACGCCAAGCAACTAAAGAAGCGGGAGAAATTGCAGGATTAAAAGTAAAACGAATCATTAATGAACCAACTGCTGCTGCACTTGCTTATGGCTTGGACAAAAAAAGCAAAGACATGAAAATTGTTGTTTTTGACTGTGGTGGTGGAACGCACGATGTATCAATCTTGGAATTAGGCGATGGTGTGTTTGAAGTAAAATCTACTGATGGTGATACACACCTTGGCGGAGATGATTTTGATCATAAAATTATTGACTGGTTAGTAGCTGAATTTAAAAGCGAAAATAATTTGGATTTAAGTAAAGATCCAATGGCTTTACAACGCTTGAAAGAAGCTGCTGAAAAAGCAAAAATAGAACTGTCAAGTTCCGCTTCTACTGAAATTAATTTACCTTACATTATGCCGGTAGATGGGATTCCAAAACATTTAGTAAGAACATTAACACGCGCTAAATTCGAGCAATTGGTGGACGATTTGATTAAACGAACTATCGCTCCTTGTCAATCGGCACTTAAAAGTGCAGGTTTAACGGTAGGTGATATTGACGAAATCATTTTAGTAGGTGGTTCAACACGTATTCCTGCAATTCAAGATGCCGTTCAAAAATTTTTCGGTAAAACTCCTTCAAAAGGTGTAAACCCGGATGAAGTAGTTGCTATTGGAGCTGCTATTCAAGGAGGTGTTTTAACAGGCGAAGTAAAAGATGTATTGTTATTGGATGTTACACCACTTTCACTTGGAATAGAAACAATGGGCGGTGTTTTCACAAAATTAATTGAAGCCAATACAACCATTCCGACAAAAAAATCGGAAACATTTTCTACAGCATCCGACAATCAACCATCTGTAGAAATACACATTTTACAAGGGGAACGCCCGATGGCAAAAGACAATCGTACAATCGGAAAATTTCATTTAGATGGGATTCCACCTGCACCACGCGGAACACCTCAAGTGGAAGTAACTTTTGATATTGATGCTAACGGAATTTTAAATGTTTCGGCAAAAGACAAAGCCACCGGAAAATCACAAAACATTCGGATTGAAGCAAGTTCAGGATTATCTGATGACGAAATAAAACGAATGAAACAAGAAGCAGAAGCTAATGCAGAATCTGACAAAAAAATAAAAGAAGAAACCGAAAAAATAAATGCTGCTGACGGATTGATTTTTCAGACAGAAAAGCAATTAAAAGAATATGGTGATAAATTGCCTGCTGATAAAAAACAACCTGTTGAAACTGCTTTAGCTGCTTTAAAAACAGCGCATCAAGCAAAAGATTTAGCTGGAATTACGAGTGCAATGGATCAGTTAAATGCAGCTTGGCAAGCAGCCTCAGAGGAAATGTATAAAGCGACTCAAAATACAGGAACAGATGCAAATGCTGATCAGCAAAAAACATCTGAACAAGATGGAAAATCAGGGGATGCAGAGGTTACTGATGTAGATTTTGAAGAAGTAAAAGACGATAAAAAATAATTTTCTTACTTTGAAGAAAAATGCTTACATTTGCGCACTAATTTTTTAACTTATATTTAAATGAAAACAGGAACAGTAAAATTTTTTAATGTATCAAAAGGCTTTGGATTTATCAAAGTTGACGAATCTGATCAAGAAATCTTTGTGCACGTAACCGGCTTGGTTGACCAAGTTCGCGAAGACGACAAAGTAACCTTCGAAGTAACTGAAGGCAGAAAAGGGTTAAATGCGATTAATGTAAAAAAAGCATAATCATATACTTGGTACCTTTAAAAAGCCCCGAATTTCGGGGCTTTTTTACGCTCATACTTTTCGAAAAATTAACTGAAATCAACTGAAACTATTAACTTTGAATTGTTAGCATTTTTTGAAATAGAATATTTTTCTGCGTAATTATCACGTAATTTTGACGTGAATATTCAAACTAATGATGAAAAAGAACGAGTTGAGCGCACTTATTAGTTTATTGGATGACCCGGATAATGAGATTTATTCGCATATCCGAGATAAACTATTAGCTATAGGATTTCCGGTAATTCCTGCTTTAGAAGGCGCTTGGGAACAATCATTTGATACGTTAATTCAAAAAAGAATTGAAGATATTATTCAAAAAATTCAATTCAATAATTTAGCGGTGGAATTGGAAAAATGGATAAATGCGGAACAAGATTTATTAAAAGGAGCTTTGTTAATCGCTCGTTATCAATATCCCGATTTAAACGAAGAGCCAATCAATAAACTCATTTCGCAAATGCGCCAAGATGTTTGGTTAGAGCTGAACGATAACTTAACCGCATTGGAGAAAGTAAAAGTGTTAAATCATATTATTTTCGAAGTACATAATTTTAGCGGCAACACAGCTAATTTTCACGCGCCTCAAAATTCATACATTAACATTGTAATGGAAACTAAAAAAGGAAACCCGCTTTCGCTATCCATTGTTTATACTATTATCGCTCAAAGTCTTGGCATTCCTATTTACGGAGTTAATTTACCCGAACGTTTTATTGTGGCTTACAAAGATGAACATCCTTTTTCGCCTGCTTTAAATACAAATTTCACGGAAAATATTTTGTTTTACATAAATCCTTTCAGCAAAGGTTCTGTTTTCAGTAAAAAAGAAGTGGATGCTTTTTTGAAACAGTTAAAATTAGAGCCGAAAGCCATCTATTACGAACCTTGTTCGAATGCTGATATTATAAAAAGATTGGTCCGAAATTTAATTTCTTCGTACGAAAAACTCGGACATCTTGATAAAATAAAAGAACTTAAAATATTTATGGAAATATTAGATGGCAAGCACTTTAAGCCAATATCTTAATAAATGTTTTGAAAATTATTTTCACATCCTTAAAAAAATTTTTTTCGCGAATATATTTCAAATTCAACAATAGTTTTTCAGGCATTACTTCATTCACATACACTTCTTCTGGATTGGAAACTTTTCCGAGTAGTTCGTTTTCGTTGGCAAATTGAATAGAAGCATAATCTGTAATTCCAGGACGAACCGAAAGCACTTGCAATTGCTCCTCATTGTACATATTTACATATTTCCTAACTTCAGGACGCGGACCTACAAAACTCATATCACCAATTAAAACATTTGCTAATTGCGGCAACTCATCTAATTTATATTTACGCAGAAAAAAACCCACGCGTGTAATTCTGCTGTCTTTTGCACCAACAGTTAGCAATCCTTTTTTTTCTGCATTGCTAATCATAGTACGGAATTTAAAAACAAAAAAATCTTTTCCGTTTTTTCCAACGCGCACTTGCTTGTAAACTATTTTTCCCTTCGAATCAAAAATAATAAACACCGCAATCAACAAGAAAATAGGAACTAATAATATAATTCCGAAAAGTGAAAAAACAATATCGAATAAGCGTTTCAGCATAAAGCAAATCTACTGTTTTAATGAGGAAGGAATAAAATGTTCAAAAAATATTTTTAAATTTTATTTTTTTCGAC
>DATLTG010000415.1:0-4472 GCA_035533735.1 Bacteroidia bacterium | reverse complement strand
TGCTAAAGTATATGGTCTGTCGGGATGGCGCGACACTTGCACGCGCTGCCAAGCAGTTAAATTTTCAAAAATTTTTTTTCGCGCATTGGTTATTTTTGTCTCCAATTCTTTTTCAGTTTTAGAAACATCCACTTTGCTTTTTTCCTTTATTTTTTTCACGTCATCCAATTGCTCAATAAGTTCGGCAATAGGCTTTTCAAATTCTAAAAATGTCATTTTACAATTTTTTGGGAGCGCTAAAATACTAAATTAATTTTAAATAGTATTCCGATCATCTGTTTAGATTAAAATTAATCTATTGATTATCAATATATTAATTAAAATAAACAAACGATAATCCGATTAACCATTTATTTTTATCAAGCATACACTTATATTTAAATTAAAAACTTAAACATGAAAAAACATTGGATAACTGTTGCATTTTTTGCAATTATTTTTTTCTCAATAGTAGGGAGAAAAGAAGTACATCATCAAGAACGTTATTTGCCAGACAAGGTAATTAATATTCATCATTTTAGTATTTCTGGCTCAACAGTACAAAACTACAAGGCTTTTAATACTTTTGCAGAATATGAATAACTTTATGTTATGAAAGAAAATATATTGATTACAGGTTCTTCTGGTTTTATCGGAAAAGAATTGAAAAAAAAACTTTTTGAAAAAGGATATAACACCCTTGATTTTAATTCTGCCAACGGTGATATTGCAAAAACTACAATTGATTTTAAAAATAAAAATCATGTTTTTCACTTAGCAGGAAAATCGTTTGTTCCTGAAAGTTGGACGAACCCGCAGGAATTTTATCGAGTTAATTTTTCAGGAACGTTAAATGTATTGGAATTTTGTCGCAAAACAGGAGCAAGTTTAACTTTTGTGAGTTCCTATGTTTACGGAATTCCAGAACAATTGCCCATCAATGAAAATCATATTATAAAACCTGCAAATCCTTATGCACATAGTAAAGTAATGGCAGAAAATGTTTGTTTGTACTATCAAGAAAATTTTAAAATTCGGATTACAATCGTTCGTCCTTTCAATATTTACGGTGCAAATCAAAATGAACAATTTTTAATTTCAAAAATTATAAACCAAGTTTTTGATGAATCACAAAAAGAAATTAAATTATTTGATTTAAGTCCGAAACGCGATTATCTTTATTTGGATGATTTTATAACTGCAATACTCCTACTTTTTGAAAAACAACAAACCGGCATTTACAATGTTGGCAGTGGATATTCGATGCGTGTAGATGAAATTGCAAACAAAATTATGGCAGTGGCGGGCATTCAAAAACAAATCGTTTCGAATGATGAAGTTCGAAAAAATGAAATTCCGGATGTAGTTGCTGACATCTCAAAAATAAAATTGGCAACCGGTTGGGAACCTCAATTTTCATTTGAAAAAGGTATTTATGAAATTGTAAAAGCAATCGTTCCTTCTTGATTTTTAATGCACACACTATCGAATAAAAAATCATACAAAAAGCGATGAATATTTTCTACATTTGTCGCACAAAAAAATATTTTTCAGATGAAAAAAGACACTCAAATTTTTGAACTCATTAAAAGCGAGCTACATCGTCAAACAAGTGGAATAGAACTTATTGCTTCCGAAAATTTTGTGAGCGACCAAATTATGAAAGCGATGGGATCGTGTTTAACCAATAAATATGCGGAAGGCTTACCGGGAAAACGTTATTACGGAGGTTGTGAAATTGTTGATCAAGTAGAACAATTAGCGATAGATCGCGCAAAAGAATTATTTAATGCAGAATGGGTAAACGTACAACCGCATTCAGGTGCACAAGCCAATGCGGCTGTTATGTTAGGCGTTTTAAATGCAGGCGATAAAATTTTAGGATTTGATTTATCGCATGGCGGACATTTAACACATGGATCGCCTGTAAATTTTTCAGGAAAATTATATAAACCCTCTTTTTATGGTGTGGATAAAGAAACCGGAAGAGTAAATTATGATAAGTTGGAAGCCATCGCATTAAAAGAAAAACCGAAATTAATTATTTGCGGAGCTTCTTCTTATTCGCGCGATTGGGATTATAAACGTTTGCGAAAAGTTGCAGATAAAGTAAAAGCACTTTTGATGGCTGATATTTCGCATCCTGCTGGATTAATTGCACGCGGTTTATTAAATGATCCATTGCCACATTGCCATATTGTTACCACAACAACACACAAAACCTTGCGCGGACCAAGAGGCGGAATGATTATGATGGGAAAAGATTTTCCAAATCCTTGGGGTTTAAAAACACCTAAAGGCGAAATTAAAATGATGTCGGCTGTGTTAGATGGCGCTGTATTTCCTGGTACACAAGGCGGACCGTTGGAACATATTATCGCTGCAAAAGCGGTTGCGTTTGAAGAAGCACTTTCCGATTCGTTTATGAAATATAGTATGCAAGTGATGAAAAACGCCAAAGTAATGGCAGCTTGTTTTGTAAAAAAAGGATACAGTGTTGTTTCAGGTGGAACGGATAATCATTGCATGTTGATTGATTTGCGCTCGAAAAATATTTCCGGTAAACAAGCCGAAATAAATTTGGTAAAAGCCGATATTACCGTTAATAAAAACATGGTTCCGTTTGATGATAAATCTCCTTTTGTTACTTCCGGAATACGTGTTGGAACTCCTGCTATCACTACGCGCGGAATGAAAGAAAAAGACATTCCTAAAATTGTAGATTTAATTGATGAAGTGTTGATGAATTGCGAAAATGAAAAAGTAATTCTTTCTGTAAAGAAGAAAGTAAATGCAATGATGAAAAAATTTGATTTGTTCGCTTATTGATTTTTGAATAATCTCATTCCTAACCCTTCTCCAAAAGAGAAGGAAGCTTCATACTGAACTTGAAATCCCTAAAGTTTTTTAAAAACTTTAGGGATTTGTTATATTATAGAAAACAAATAAGAGTTTGTAATTGCAGCTATTTAAAAATTAATTTTGAGCTGGATTATCTTGATTATTGCCTAATTTATTCATTGCCATCATTTCCTTTATAGTGCGCTGCATTCCTTCCGGAGAACCATCTAAAAAGATAACATTGCCTTTTGAGTTTTCGGCAAAATGTTTAATAGCTTCTGTCCACATAGTAAATAAAATTACGCCTGTATTTAAGTTGGCATCTTGCATTTCTTTTGCAGCTAAAGTCATACCTTTGGCTACTTCTTCGCGGAAAAGTGCAATACCTTGTCCTTCTAATTGAGCTGCTTCACGTTCGGCTTGAGCGGAAATTTTAATTGCATTTCCTTCAGCTTCAGCAGCTTTTGTTTTTGTAATTAAAAGTGCTTGTCCTTCGTTTTCAGCAGCCGCTTTTAAATTATTTGATGCCACCACTTGCGACATAGATTTCATAATTGCCTCGTCAAAAGTGATGTCGTTTATTTGTAAATCTTGCAAATGATAACCCCAAGTTTCAAGTGTTCTGTCGATTTGTTCTTTTACTGAAATAATAATTTCTCTCCGTAAGGAAAGCATTTCGGATTGCTTTTTTGTGGCAACATACGAACGTATAGAACCTTCTACAGTGCGGATAAGCGCTTGCATTAAATTTTTTTCATCTACAAATTTGAATGCCACATTTTTAATGGTTTCTTCGTTTTGATCGAGCACCGAAAAAAGTAACATTGCTTTAAAATACACATTTGCCTGATCGGCTGTAACTGCCTGAAATTCTAATTCAACAGAACGATTTTGAATGGAGATTTTTCTGTAAATATTTTCTACAAAAGGTAAAATAATTGTTAAACCCGGATGAATAATACGTTTGTATTTCCCGAAAACAGTAACAACTGCCATATAACCTTGTTGAACAGTTACAATGCCTTTGATGAGAATAAGAATAACAAATACGATAACTACGTACAAAAGGATGCTGCTAATATTTTCCATAAGATGTTTTTTTGTTCAAACAAAAGTAGTTTATATTTTTGAAAGAAAAATTTCCAAAAAATTATTTTTCGAGAATTAAAAATTGAGTACGTCTGTTTTGTGCGCGTCCTGCTTCTGTATTATTATCGGCAACGGGATTAGCAGATCCGTAACCTTTAAATTTCATTCTTGCTTCTGAAATTCCTCTCTTTTTTAATGCTAGAAGAACAGTAAATGCGCGGTCGTTAGAAAGTGCTAAATTGTCTTTTTCATTTCCAACATTGTCGGTATAACCTTGTATCTCTATTTTTATTTTCGGATTCAATTTTAAGAAATCAGCAAATTCATCAATTACTGCTAAGGAAGCATTTTCCAACTCTGTCGAATTGGTTTTGTAATAGATGTTATGTAGTTCGTAAGATTTTCCTACTTCTATTGGTTTTACTTGGAAATTTACGACTACCGGTTTTTGAGAAAAGCTATCTTTTGCAGTAATTAATTGCGAATTAAAAGCGTAATTTTTTTTCTTTACTGTTAAAATGTAATCATCATTTTTATGTAAGGTAACAACGGCATCATATTCG
>DATLTG010000414.1:0-3750 GCA_035533735.1 Bacteroidia bacterium | reverse complement strand
AACAGTCAAAACTTGTTTTTATTTATCGTTTATTTTATACTTATCTATGTCGTTTCGGTTTCTTCCAATGAACGCAGGTAACGGTTTCGGGCTTGGCGAAGGTGGCGATTTTACCACCAAACTACCTACGAAGAACTAATGTTTAAAGGTAGCAAAAAATGTCAAACGAAGCGATAAATCACCGCTTTTTCAAACCCAATGTTATGGGCTGGCATACTTCAAAATGTAGTTTTAATTTTAACTAAAATCTTTTGTCGTTGTATAGAAAAACGACTATAATAATATGAGTAAAGTTCAAAAATTCTGGGTTGTAACAAAACGCTCTACATTAGTTGATATTCTGTTTAGTGCAGATATGAAGCGAATGGAATATCAGTTCAAAGGAGGCTTGTCTGGAAGCGGAATTATTGGTACATTTACAACGAAAAACGAAGCTGAAAAAGTTGCTAAAATGGCGTTATTAAAAGCAGGTGCAATTACAAAGTTTTAAACAAAAAAAAGTGGTGTGATAATTTACACCACTTTTTAAAATAAAATAATCAAATGGGCAAACATTTAAAAATACTTACTGCGGAATATATAAATGAGTATTCAAACAAACTTAATATTGATTGGTTTGATGTTTTTAATCAATTTAGAACAAAAAAAATTTACTCTAAAGATGATTTTGAATACTACATACAATCATCAGCAACCTATTCTTCTAACATTGAAGGTAACAGCATAGACATTGATACTTACCTTAAAAATAAAAAATTTAAAGTAAAGTCGAAGCCAAAAGAAATGACAGAAATTGACGATTTGATACTTGCGTATAATTTTGCTATGAAAAACAAATTAAGTCAAGCAACATTTTTTGAGGCACATAAAATTTTAAGTAATACTGTTTTGACGCTAAAAAGCCAAAAAGGAAAATTGAGAAATCAACAAGTAGGTATTTTTAGTGGGGGGAAGATTGAATATATGGCAGTTGAACCCGAATTTGTAAAGGAAGAGTTTGGAAAGTTATTCTTTGATATAAAAGAATTATTAAGTAGAGATTTGTCGCATAAGGAAATATTTTATTATGCGTCTATGATACACTTGATATTTGAAAAAATACATCCTTTTATGGATGGAAATGGTAGGGCAGGTCGTTTATTAGAAAAATGGTTTTTGTCAGAGAAAGTTGGGGAAAATGCTTGGTCAATTCAAAGTGAAAAATATTACGCAAAACATAGGGCTGAATACTATCAAAAAATTCATATTGGATATAATTATTACGCATTAAAAATGGAACGGTGTGTTCCGTTTCTTTTGATGTTACCAATGGCTTTACTGACTACCTAATGCTTGCCAGTAACGGTTTGCAGCTACAAGAAGTTGGCGATTTCGAAGCACAAAACTGTCTGCCACCACTGAACCGCCAATTTCTTGTAAGTGCTGTTAGCTGCTGGCATTCTTGTCGGTCGAGCATTACACATATTTCAGCAATTCTTCAACGAGTCTAAATACCGTAGTTGAAGATTCTTCATTTGCTAGATTAGTATGGTCAAAAAGGTCGTAATTCCTTTCTGCTCTTGAAATTGCTAATCGCTTCCTCTCCTTATTTGTTTTTTTATCAATACCGTCAAGCACTTCAAAAATTTCTTCGGTTATGATTTTATTGCCTTCGCCATCGTATGTTAGTCCAAATGGTTTTAAAAGCAGATTGATTTTATTGTTGTAATCGATTCTATTCATTCCGCCTCCTTGATGGTCGTCAAAATGAATTATAAGCCAATATTCAAAAGCCTGATTTGAATATGCAATACCGAAACCTTTTTTTTTAGCAAGGGTTACAGCATAATTGAAATTTTTTGCTTGCTTAGGATTATCTGGTTTAGGGTCTGCGTCAAAAACACACCAAACTTGGTCGTATGATTTTTCTTTTGATAATTGAACTGCTCTTTTTACCAATGAAATTGTATTATATCCTTCTCCAACTGGTTTAATTGTCGCAGAGGACAACTTAAATTGTCTAAAATATGATGGCTCTGTATTTTCTCCTTCGCAAACAATTAAAATTGTAGGTTTTTCAAGTATTTTTGCCTCAGCTCTTTCCAAAAGGGGCTCAGCTCTTCTTTTTGTTTTTAGAGTTTCTTTGTGAGCCAACTTAGATGCTATTTGGTTGGCTTTTTTATTTTTCATTTTCATCTTGTGGCAATAAATTTTTATGAATTAAATTGTCAAAGAATCCAAGAAAAGGAACAGCTCCATATTTACCTCTAATATAGTTGTCCTCAAAAGCTTCATTTTTTCTAACCGTGTCAGATTTAAAGTCAGCTAAAGAATAAAGTTTAGCTTCACCGTATTTATCCTTTTCTGTAAACCAAACCTGGTCTTTTCTGAATAAACCCGAACTTAATAAATTTGTGTCGTGAGTATTAAAAATAAGTTGAGCATTTTTGGGGTTAAGTTTTTGGGAATTAAATAAGGAAACAATTTTGCAAACTAAGTTTGGGTGAAGTTTTGAATCTAATTCATCAACAACAAGTGTATAACCATTTTCTATTGCATCTAAAACGGGTCCAGTAAGAGCGAAAAACTTTCTTGTTCCGAATGATTCGTCATCATCAAGAGAAAAGCTAGTATTTCCAATATGTTTTTTTGAGTTGTCAAATTTTTTGTGCGTAGTCAAAATATCAGAAAAAAATTCTGCTTTATCTTCTTTTGATTGTTTCAAAATCATTTCTCTTAATTCTTTTGGCATCTCCTTTGGAAGTTTTGTAACATCCAACATTTCAAGTTTAATATCTTGAATTCCTAAATCAGCCGCTTTAAGTAATTCCAGAATTCTTTCTTTATGTTTAGGGTCTTTTGTTTTACCCATTGTGTAGCCTTGATACCCCTCTTCTTTCAGCCCCGAGATAGTTTTAAGATTCTTGAACCATTCAATAATATTTTCGCAGGTCGCATCATTAAATTGTGCGGCAACTGAAAGAAGTAATGCGTTATTTCTGATTAAATCTTCACGAACTAAAGTTGCTCCTTTAGGAAAATTTCTTGTGTGTGTGTCGAATTTTTGTAAGTCTCTGTAAAATAGTTCGACTTCCTTTGTTTTAGGTTTGTGATACAACCACTCAGAAACAATTTTATCCTTATCAACTTCAAAGCCATAACGAAACATTTCCTTTTTATACAAAAAAATTACTTCAAATTCACTAGGCTGTTTCTCACTTTCATTATTTAATTTGAACGGTTCTACATCAATTTCTTCTCCTTTTTGACTTTCTTTAGAAGAATTAATAGCAAAATTTTTCATAAACATTAAAGCCTCAATAAATTTACTTTTACCACTCGCATTAGCACCATAAACAACAGCACTTTTGAGAATTCTAAGATTGTAAATATTGCTGTCAGAGATGTTTTCTGTTTCTCTTGTTTCTTTGTCGTAATTAGATGCGATTAGGCTCAATGTAGCCTTTTCTTTAAATGTTCTAAAATTTCGAACCGAGAATTGAATTAGCATAATATGTCGTGTTTTTGCAATTTATCTGCAAATATACTATTTATTTTGCAATCATTGCTATTTTAAAGACTTTTTTTGATTATTTGTTTGATGCGGTCAAGTTGAAAGGTTGATGGTTTGCACGGTCTTACGCTTGCCTGTAACTTACTTATATACTATATAAACAGGCAATTTATTTCGCTTTATATACACATTTGTTGAGATAAGCGATAATACTGTTTCGTATTATTTTTTTCATATATCATCAAAAGGAATCTAAT
>DATLTG010000413.1:0-2331 GCA_035533735.1 Bacteroidia bacterium | reverse complement strand
AAATAATCCCAAAGCAAGAGCCGTCATAATTAACAAAGTGCTTTCAAAAACAAGCAATAATATACTTCCTTGAATGGGTACATCAAGCGCATAAACACTCAGTAAAAGGATAGCAGCTAAATTTACCCACGATAAAATGAGATACGGAATTGCTTTAGATATAATTACCATTAATGGTTTTACTGGAGATACTAATAATATTTCCATTGTTCCTAATTCTTTTTCACGAACAATAGAAACGGAAGTCATCATTACGCAAACAAGCAATAAAACCATTGCCATTACGCCCGGAACATAATTAGGAGCACCTCTTAAATCCGGATTATATAGCATTCGTACTTCTGGTATAATGGTATATGGAATAGGCGAATTATGCGAAAGTTGCATTTGATAATCGGTAACAATTGATGTGATATAATTAGTAAGTGTTAAAGCAGTATTAGGATCGGAAGCATCTGCTATCACTTGTATAGACGCTTTATTTAAATGCACTAAATCGTTGTTGAAATTTGCTGGAAATACAACCGCTAATTTTATTTTTCCGGTTTTAAAAGCAGCATCTATTTGCGATGAATTGGATAACGTTTTTTCTACTTTAAAAAACTTACTTCCTTCTATTTTATTGATAATTTGTTGCGAAGCCAAATCTTGCGCATTATCAACAACCACCATATTCGCATATTTTATTTCATTGGTGAGAGCAAATCCAAAAAGTACAATTTGAACAACAGGTAAACCAAATAGCATTATCAGTGTTTTCGGATCTCGAAACACTTGATAAAATTCTTTTTTTACAAACGATAATAACTGTTTCATTTTTAAAATTTCTTAATCGCCTGAACGTTTCGCCTGTCTGGCAAGTTTGTAAAATACTTCATCAATAGTACCAACTGAAAACTTTTTCTTCAATTCAGCAGGTGAATCCAACGCTTCAATTTTTCCGTCAACCATAATGGTTATTCGATTGCAATATTCGGCTTCATCTAAATAATGTGTTGTAACAAAAATCGTAATTCCTTTATCAGCTGCATCGTAAATTAAATCCCAAAATTCTCTTCGCATATAAGGATCAACGCCACCAGTTGGCTCGTCCAAAAAAACAATTTTTGGCTGATGAACAATGGCAACTAAAAAAGATAATTTTTGTTTCCATCCCAAAGGCAGTGAACTCACTAATTTTTTGGCTTCTTTATGCAAGCCTAATTTTTCAGTAAGCTCTGCACTTTTTAATTTGATTTCTTTATTTGACAATCCATAAATTCCGCCATAAAATTGAATATTCTCCAACACCGTTAAATCTTCGTACAATGAAAATTTCTGACTCATATAACCAATGTTTTTTTTGATTTCTTCGGGTTGTGTAAATACATCAAAGCCAGCAACAGTAGCCTCTCCAGAAGTTGGCACAGATAACCCACATAACATTCGCATAGCAGTAGTTTTGCCGGCACCATTAGCTCCCAAAAAACCAAAAATTTCTCCTTTGTAAACTTCGAATGAAATTTCATCCACCGCCACAAAATCGCCAAACTGCTTGGTAAGTTTTTTAGTTTGAATTACTGTTTCGCTCATTTTGTCCTTTTAATAATCTGATAAAACAATCTTCTACTGTTGGTTTAATTATTTTAAAATCAATATCTGAATGTCCATTTTCGTGCAAATATTTCTTCACTTCTTCTTCGCTGCATTTTAGCGATAAATGAATGTATTCGCCAAAAGTGTAGCAATTAATAATTCCATTAAATTTTCGTAAATCGGTCAGTAATTTATACATGCCAGGAGCTTTCACCCCAAAAAGTTTTTCCGGATAAGCATTCACTGTATTTTCAGGTGTATCAATGGTCAGCACTTTTCCGTTCAAAATTAATCCGATGCGATCACAAAGTGTAGCTTCATCCATATAAGAAGTAGAAACCAAAATGGTAATTCCTTGTTGTTTTAAACGCTTCAACATATCCCAAAATTCTTTTCGAGAAATAACATCCACACCAGTTGTAGGTTCATCTAAAAATAACACTTCCGGTTTATGAATGAGCGCACAACACAAAGCCAATTTTTGTTTCATTCCACCAGATAATTTTCCAGCTCTTCTGCTTTTAAATGGTTCTAATTGAACATAAATATCTTTTATTAAATCATAGTTTTCTTCCAAAGTGGTGTTGAAAACAGTCGCAAAAAAATTCAAATTTTCTTCGATAGATAAATCTTGGTACAAAGAAAATCTTCCAGGCATATATCCCAAAATTCCACGAATGGTTTTAAAATCTTTTATTACATCGTATCCGCCAACGGTTGCCGTTCCTTTATCAGGAAGTAACAAGGTTGTTAGCA
>DATLTG010000412.1:0-2808 GCA_035533735.1 Bacteroidia bacterium | reverse complement strand
AATGAAAACGTATCGCTATAAAGGACATTCCATGAGCGATCCGGCAACGTATCGTTCAAAAGAGGAAGTGGAAGAATATAAAGCAAAAGATCCGATAGAGCATATTCTATTGCAAATCAAAAAAAATAAATTTGCTACTGATGCAGATATCGAAAAAATAGAATTGAAAGTAAAAAATCAAATAGAGGAAGCGGTAAAATTTGCTGAAGAATCGCCCTATCCAGATCCTTCAGAATTATATCACGATGTATATACACAAACCGATTATCCGTACATTATTGAATAATTATAAATGTTGAATGCTAAATTTTAAATGGAATATTTCCTTACATAATTGAGTAATTATAAATTATAAATGCTATATTTTAAATGGAATTACATTATAGAGTAAATGTTAAATGCTAAATTTTAAATGATGGTATATTTCCTTACATAATTGAGTAATTATAAATGTTGAATTTTAAATGGAATAATATCACTTGTAGAGTAAATAATAAATTATAAATTTTAAATGGAGGAAAAGCCGAATATAATAGTTGATAAAATAGTTAATTTTTCGAAAAAAATTATTAACCTGTATATGGAGCTTAAAAATGAAAAACACTACGAATTAGCAAGCCAATTATTTAGATCAGGAACAAGTATTGGAGCAAATGTAGAAGAAGCACAAGCAGCACAATCTAAAAAAGACTTTATAGCAAAGATGTCTATTTCAGCGAAAGAAGCAAGAGAAACACGATATTGGTTAAGATTGATAGATGAAACAAATATTTCTCAAAAAAACATTGCCGCCTTTTTTATTGATATCAATGAAATTATAAGCATTTTGACAAAAATTATTAAAACTTCAATAATTTAAAATTTAACATTTATAATTTATAATTTTCTTAAGTATGGCAGAAATAGTGCGAATGCCCAAATTGAGTGATACAATGACCGAAGGAGTTGTTGCAGCTTGGCATAAAAAAGTGGGAGATTCCGTAAAATCGGGCGAATTATTAGCTGATATTGAAACGGATAAAGCTACTATGGAATTTGAATCTTTTCAGGATGGAGTGTTATTGCACATTGGTGTTGAAAAAGGTAAAACCGCTCCGGTGGATTCTATTCTTGCTATACTTGGTAAAAAAGGCGAAGATATTCAGCCATTATTAGACGAAGATAAAAAAAATGCGGCTGCTAAAAAAGTTGAAAAACCTGCTGAAGAAGTAAAAAAAGAAGTAACACCTGTTGAAACAAAAAAGGAAACAGTTGTTGAGAAAAAAGAAACTGTTTCAGAAAAAAAAGTTTTTGAAACGCCAACTACAAATGGAAGATTGAAAGCATCGCCTTTAGCAAAAAAATTGGCGGAAGACAAAGGCATAAATATTTTGCAAGTTCGCGGAAGCGGTGATGGCGGAAGAATTATAAAACGCGATGTGCAATTTTACGCACCTGTCGGAAATTCGCAACTTATGGTTTCTACTGAAAAATATACTGAAGAACCGATTTCGCAAATGCGTAAAACCATTGCACGCAGATTGGCTGAAAGTAAATTTTCTGCTCCTCATTTTTACTTGACAATGGAAGTAGATATGGATGAAGCGGTGAAAGCACGTCAAACGATAAATTCGATTACTGAAGTAAAAATTTCTTTTAATGATTTTATTGTGAAGGCTGCTGCTGCTGCATTACGCGAACATCCGAAAGTAAATTCATCTTGGTTGGGAGATAAAATTCGTTATAACGAACACATTCATATTGGCGTGGCAGTTGCTGTAGAAGAAGGCTTGTTGGTGCCGGTAGTTAAATTTGCTGATAATAAAACCTTATCGGAAATTAGCACTGCTGTTAAAGCTTTCGGACAAAAAGCTAAAGAAAAGAAATTACAACCAAGTGATTGGGAGGGTAATACATTTACGATTTCTAATCTTGGCATGTTTGGTATTGATGAGTTTACTGCCATTATTAATCCTCCAGATGCTTGTATTTTAGCTGTTGGTGGTATTAAGCAAATTCCAGTCGTAAAAAATGGGCAAATTATACCTGGCAATGTTATGAAAATGACCTTGTCTTGCGACCACCGTTTAGTGGATGGAGCAATGGGAGCTGCTTTTTTACAAACGCTTAAACTATTACTCGAAAATCCAGTCTTACTTCTCGGAATGCAATCTATTTAAAAATATTTTATATATTTACAAACAAATTAATAAACTGAATAACCATGAAAACTAAAATCACTTATGTATTGTCTTGCATTATGATGCTGGGCATTTTTGCAACTAAAGTAAATGCACAAGAAAGTGCTGCGGAAGCAAGAACAACAAAGATACTCAGCGAAATGACTAAAGTTTGTAATCTTACAGCTGACCAACAAACTAAAATGCAATCAATTATTTTAGAAAATCAAAAACAAAAAGAAGCGGATTGGCAAGCACACAAAGGCGACAAAGATGCTTTAAAAGCTGCTGCAAAAGCAAGAAACGAAAAAACAAAACAAGAAGCGTTAACTGTTGTTTCACAAGATCAACTTGATAAATGGGTTACTTATAAAAAACAACAAAGACAAGCGATGATGCAAAAAAGGGAAGCTGCTGAAAATCACAGCAATCAGTAAGATATAATTTTTTGAAAAGCCTTCAGCAAATGCTGAAGGCTTTTTTTATGCTGTTATAATTGGGTTTCGGTTTCAAAAAGGAACTAAAAAAACAGAATAAGAATTACGCATTTGAAAAAAATGTATCTTCGCACAATAATAATGCGGATGTGGCGTAATTGGCAGCCGCGCCAGACTTAGGATCTGGTGCCGCAAGGCGTGGGGGTTCGAGT
>DATLTG010000411.1:0-6610 GCA_035533735.1 Bacteroidia bacterium | reverse complement strand
AGAAGCCGCTAACATGTAAGGATATAACAATCTGCGAAAGCTGACACCACTACTTAATATGGCAACTATTTCTCCACGCGAAGCCATTTGAGAAGTAAAAAAAATAACGGCAATAAACGTAAAAAGCGGACTGAAAAGATTAACGATGTAAGGAATAAAATTAAAATAATAATTGAAAACAATGGCTTTTAAAGGAGCGTGTTTTCCCATAAAATCTTCAATTTTTTCGGAGATGTCAAAAACAACAATTATGACACTAATCAATGAAATGCAATAGACAAACGTTCCCAAATATTTTTTGAGAATGTAGGAATCTATTATTTTCATTTTTACGCTACGCACTGATATTGTTGGATTTTATTTTTCGAAAATACATTTTTATTTTTTACAAACGTTGCGCCAATTGTTTTACCATTTTATTTTTCCAATCGTAAAAAGTATTTTCTAAAATTTGTTTTCGAGCTTCTTTTACAAGCCAAAGATAAAAAGCTAAATTATGAATGCTGGCAATTTGTGCTGCTAAACGTTCGCCAGAATGTGTTAAATGCCGCAAATAGGCTTTTGAATAAAATGAATCTACATAAGAAGTGCCTTCTGGATCGATTGGAGAAAAATTATTTTTCCATTTTTCATTACGAATATTAATAAAACCGTTTTTCGTAAAAAGCATTCCATTTCGCGCATTACGAGTGGGCATTACACAATCAAACATATCTATTCCAAGCGCGATACATTCCAATAAATTTACTGGAGTTCCCACACCCATCAAATAACGGGGCTTTTCGGTTGGTAAAATGCCGCATACAATTTCAGTCATAGCATACATTTCTTCAGCTGGTTCTCCCACCGAAAGTCCGCCAATAGCATTTCCTTCGCAATTTTGTGATGCTATAAATTCAGCCGATTTTTCGCGTAAATCTTTATATACACTTCCTTGAACAATTGGAAAAAGCGTTTGATTGTATCCGTATTTCCCTTCGCTTTTATCAAAATGTACAATACATTTTTTTAGCCATTTGTGTGTGATGGCGAGCGATTTTTTTGCGTAATCATATTCGCATGGATAAGGAGTGCATTCGTCAAACGCCATAATGATATCAGCTCCAATTGTTCGCTGAATATCCATTACACTTTCCGGTGAAAACAAATGTTTAGAACCATCAATGTGTGAAGTAAAATAAACACCTTCTTCTTTAATTTTTCGAGTTCCCGAAAGTGAATAAACCTGATAACCGCCACTGTCGGTTAAAATTGGTTTTTGCCAATTCATAAATTGATGTAAGCCACCTGCTTTTTCAAGCGTATCCATTCCAGGTCGTAAATACAAATGATACGTATTTCCCAGAATAATTTCTGCTTTAATATCATTTTCTAATTCGTGTTGATGAACAGCTTTTACGGTTCCTGCGGTACCAACAGGCATAAAAATAGGCGTTTGAATTACACCATGATCGGTAGTTATTTCTCCTGCTCTCGCTTTACTGTTTTTATCTGAATGATTTATTTTAAATTGCATAATTGCAGTCGAAAAATTATTTTTTGTTTCTGAGAATCAAGCAAATCAACCGATTCTAAATTGTTAATTATTTTGTTTAAATTCTGCCAAAGGTAATACATTACCTTAAAATGCTTAAGACTACATTTGCATCGTAAAAAAATTATTTTTTTGATAACAATTAACGCTATTACGCTTTTATTTGGGGTATTTTGCTTTTGTTTGCTGTTGCAGATTTGGTATTATGCTGTCATTTTCGGACGCTTGGCATTCTATAAAAAGAAAGCTGTCAATACAAATTTACCTCCTGCATCAATTGTTATTTGTGCCAGAAACGAAGATCACAACATTGTAGATTTTCTTCCACTGGTGTTAGAACAAGAATATCCAGAGTTTGAAGTAGTCGTAGTAAACGATTGCTCATTTGACAATACAGCCGATGTGTTGGATGAAATTGCAAAAAAATATCCTCATCTTAAAATAGTTACCATTAAAGAAACGCCTAATTTTCAACACGGAAAAAAAATTGCGTTGATGATGGGCATAAAAGGCGCCAGTTATGAGCATTTATTATTAACCGATGCCGATTGCAAACCATTAAGTAAATTTTGGTTGAAAAACTGTATGGAACGGTTTTTAGATGGAACCGAAATAGTGTTGGGTTACGGAGCTTATGAAAAACGGAAAGGCCTACTCAACAAGCTCATTCGCTTCGATTCGTTTTTTGTCGGATTACAATATTTGTCGTATTCTCTTGCCGGAAAAACCTATATGGGCGTTGGACGAAACTTAGCTTATACTAAAAAATTATTTTTTAAACACAAAGGTTTTGCTTCACATTATCATATTGAATCAGGGGATGATGATTTGTTTATTAACGAAGCTGCTACTCGTAAAAACACAAAAATTGAAATCGAAAAAGAAAGTATTACTATTTCAGTAGCTAAAAAAAACTTTTTAGGTTGGTGGCGACAAAAACGCAGACATATCAGCACCAGTAAGCATTATAAATTTTCAACATTGTTTAGAATGTCGGTATTTACTATAAGTCAATACTTTTTTTGGATTTTATTTGTACTTTTACTTTTCGTTCATTTTCAATGGAAAATAGTAGTAGGACTGTTTGTTTTGCGCTTATTATTACAACTTATTATTTTCAAAAAAGCAATGGATAAGTTAGATGAAAAAAAATTAATATTATATTCGCCTTTATTTGAGTTGTTTTTTATGTTTTTTTATCCGGCTTTAATGCTGACAAATTTTTTCGCAAAACCAAATAAATGGAAGAACTAAATCCGAATTTAACAACCAAAGCCGTTTACGATTATAATTTAGTGCGAAAAGCGCTTGATAGTGGCGATCAAAATGCGTTTGCAGAATTGATGCATCGCTACCACGATTCGGTACATTTTATGCTCAATAAAATGGTTAATAATAAAGAAGATGCAGATGATTTAACCATCGAAACATTTTCAAAAGCATTTAAAAACTTACATCTTTATACACCTACTTTTGCCTTTAGTACATGGCTTTTTAAAATTGCGTCCAATCATTGTATTGATCATATTCGAAGAAAAAAACACAATACTACTTTTTCAATTGACAGAAAATTTGAAGGTGCAGAAGGCGAAAGCGTTGGAATTGAACTTCGTTCTGACGGAATGGATCCGGAACAACATGCTTTGAAAAAGGAAAAAATTAAAATGATGCACGATTTTGTAAATAAATTAAAACCTCGTTATAGAACACTCATCGAATTACGTTATTTCGAAGAATTAAAATACGAAGAAATTGTTGAAAGAACCGGTTTGTCGCTTGGAACAGTAAAAGCACAACTTTTTAGAGCGAAAGAATTATTGTACAATATCTTGCGAAAATCGGGAGAAAAATTTTAATTTTTTCGAACGATAACAATGATGCAAACAATTGATCTTCTGAAAAAATATTTTCCGCAACTCTCGGAAAAACAAGAACAACAATTCATTTTACTGAAATCTTTATACGAAGATTGGAACGCAAAAATAAATGTGATTTCCAGAAAAGACATTGAATTTTTGTATGAACGACACATTTTGCATTCGCTTGGCATTGCCAAAATAATAACGTTTCGAGCCGGCACAAAAATATTGGATGTTGGCACAGGTGGCGGATTTCCAGGAATTCCATTGGCTATTTTATTTCCCGATTCTCATTTTTATTTAGCGGATTCTATCGGCAAAAAAATTACTGTCGTAAAAGCTGTCGCGGAAGCTTTGCAATTAAAAAATGTACGTGCAGAAAAAATTCGTGCCGAAGAAATAAATGAAAAATTTGATTTTGTGGTGAGTCGTGCCGTTACTGAATTTCCGATATTTTACAATTGGGTAAGAATGAAATTTTTAAAGCAACAAAAAAACAGTTTGCCCAACGGAATCATCTATTTAAAAGGTGGCGATATCAATGCCGAATTTAATGCTTTTAAAAAATGGGTGGAAATTTTTGAGCTGAAAAATTATTTTTCGGAAGCGTTTTTTGAAACAAAAAAAGTAGTGTATTTGCCTTGTTCGTAAGATATTCACTTACCAAGAATTCCAATAACCCATCAAATGCCACAACCAAACATCGTATCCTTTTTTAGTTAAATGAACGCCATCTTTGGAATATTCTTTTTTCAATTCATTGTTTTTATCAACAAAATCAGGATACATATTAATAAAAACCAAATTTCTATTTTTAGCTTCTGCTTTTAAAAAGGCGTTTAATTTTTCTACTTTTTTATTAATTGACTGGCTGGAACTGAGTAAACTTTTTAATCCTTCAGTTGGCAAAGTGCTTTGAATAAAAACTTTTGTTTGCGGACAATCGGTTTTTATTGTGTCTAAAATTTGAGAATAATTTTTTTCAATTTGCGACATTGGAACTTTTTCTACAATGTCATTTATTCCAATCATAATAAAAAGTTTGTCGGGTTGAAAATGCGTAACATTAGTAATTCTTTTAATCAACCCTTCTGTGAAATCTCCGCTAATTCCCATATTCACAACCGAATCGTTATCCGGCAAGTATTTAAAATTTTCCGTCATACTATCACCAAAAAATAGTGTTGAGTGTTTTACTTTTTTCATTTGATTGTATTGTTTACTTAAGCGATTCCACTTTTCTTGATTAAAATATTCATGAATAATAATGATTCTTTTTATCGTAACAAAGGAATAGAAACCAATAACAGCAAACGCAATAGAAAAACAAATAAGTAAAATTATTTTTTTCATAAAAAAATATTTAACAAGAAAATCAATTATTTTTATTCTTTATAAAGAATGTTTTGTTGTCATCTGTTTATTTTATATCTATTGTTAGATTCTTTTTAAATTCAGTTTCAATATTTTGTAATAATGTAGGCATTTTACCAATACAATCATAAAGACGTTGAAGCGATTGCTCATTTTTATCGCTCATTAAATTTAGCAATGCTTCGTTTTTCAATCTGGAAAATCTTTTTGGATCGGTTTGATAAAATAAATAAAATGCTTTGGAGGCTTCATGACATTGATCTAATAAGCCAATCACAGAAACTGACACATCCTCATTAATATATAGCGAAGCATGATATAAGGCATCTTCTGTTTTTTGATAAAGTACACCAAATTGTTCTCGTTTTGCTCTAAAATCTTCTTCGTCTATAAAATCGAACTTGTTTTGGCAATATTTTTTTAACTCGTATAATTTTCCATACAAATCGTCAAGCCGTTGAAATCTAAGTTTGATATATTCTGCGTTGTATATTTGATAAGTAATATTCTCTTTATTTAGTGCTGCAACTTCTCTTACAATATCAAGAGAAATGTCCTTTTTGAAATTTTCAAGTTCTTTATTAAAATTCTCTTTTACACTTTCAACTTCTTTGGTTATGTTTCCGATATCTTTAATTGTAGCTAAGTTTTTTCCTTTTTCCTTGAAATAACTTTTGAAGAATAAAAGCCAAATTGTCGCAAGTAGATTTACAATTATAAAAAAGAAATCAATGTTTTGCTTGTTCATATTTTATTTCGTTTAAATTAATATTTTTCTTAACTCAATTCAAATTGCAATTTACTTAAACTTCTGTAAAGCCCATCATTTCTGGCAATTAGCTCTTCATGCGAACCAGATTCCACTAATTCACCTTTATCAATAACAATAATTTTATCAGCATTCCGAACAGTGGAAAGTCGGTGAGCAATTACAAAAGAAGTTCTGCCAACCATTAATTTATCCAATGCTTCTTGTACCAAACGCTCCGATTCAGAATCGAGCGAACTGGTAGCTTCATCTAAAATTAAAATAGAAGGATTTTTTAAAACAGCTCGCGCAATAGCTATCCGTTGTCGTTGTCCACCCGAAAGTTTTACACCACGTTCGCCAACCAACGCTTCATATTTTTCAGGAAAATTTTCGATAAACAAATGGGCATTCGCTTTTTTTGCCGCTTCCATTACTTCATCCATTGTGGCATCGGGTTTACCGTACAAAATGTTTTCACGAATGCTTCCACCGAAAAGCAATACATCTTGTGGAACAATTGCCATTTGATTACGCAATTCGGTTAAAGAATACTCTTGTGAATTTTTTCCGTCTATAATTATTTGTCCGCTTTGCGGATGATAAAAACGTAAAATAAGCGAAACCAACGTAGATTTTCCAGAACCGCTTGGACCAACAATAGCAATCGTTTCTCCTTTTTTCGCTTCGAAAGAAATATTTTTTAAAACAGGGGTTTCGATGCGAGTTGGATAATTAAAATTCACATTTTTAAAAGCAATTTCTCCACTTACTTTTTGATAAATACCTTTGTTATCAAAATTAATATCAATGGATTCTGTTTCTTCATCCAAAATTTCCATGATGCGTTCTGTTGCACCAATTGCTTTTTGAATTTGTGCGTAAAGCTCGGCTATTCCGCCAAAAGAAGCACCCACAAAAACAGAATACAATACAAATTGAAACATTGCACCAACCGACATTCCTCCGCTATGTACCAAAATTACGCCTCGCCAAATAACGGCTACAATGGATCCAAACAAACAAAAAATTATAAAAGAAGCAAATGCAGCACGTGCTTTTCCGCCTTTCATTGCTTTTTCAACAATTTGTAAA
>DATLTG010000410.1:0-3131 GCA_035533735.1 Bacteroidia bacterium | reverse complement strand
TAAAGAAGGCGTTTTAGATTATGTTTGGTCAACTTCTTGGGGTGTTTCCACGCGATTAATGGGCGCATTAATTATGGCACATTCCGATGATCAAGGGTTGGTTTTACCACCAAAATTAGCTCCTATACAAGTCGTAATTGTTCCGATATATAAAACCGAGGAACAATTACAAGAAATATCTGATGCTGTTTTAAAAATCAAAAAATCGTTGGAAGACAAAGGCGTTTCCGTAAAATATGACAGCAGAGATACACACAGACCGGGATGGAAATTTGCCGAATACGAAATGAAAGGCATTCCAATCAGAATTGCGATTGGCGGCAGAGATATGGAAAATAAAACTGCTGAAATTGCTCGTAGAGATTTGAAAACAAAGGAAACAATTCGTCAAGATGAAATAGAAATAAAAATTCCGGCTTTATTAGATGAGATTCAAAAAAATCTTTTTTTGAAAGCAAAAAATTTCAAAGAGCAAATGACAGTTGAAGCAAATTCGTACGAAGAATTTAAAAAAATATTAGATGAAAAAGGCGGATTTGTAATGGCACATTGGGATGGAACTCCGGAAACGGAACAAAAAATAAAAGAAGAAACGAAAGCTACGATTCGCTGCATTCCGTTAAACAATAAAATGGAAGAAGGGAAATGTATTTTAACAGGAAAACCTTCTTCGCAAAGAGTGATGTTTGCAAAAGCATATTAGTTGTATATTTGTTGTACCTAACGTATTATGGCAAAACAAGAAAGCACACACGAACTTATTCTGAAAACACTTCAGGAAAAAACTGTTTTGAAGCTAAATGTAGCCGAAAACAGAAATTTAGCTTTTGAGAAGCTGAAGAAAATTGCCAAAAAATTAGCTGTTGAATTAAATGATAAAATGAAATCCGTAAACGAAAAAATTACGGTTTTGTACAAAGATAGAAGTGCCTTTGAATTTGAACTTTCTGTAGCGGATGATATCCTGATTTTTTATATGCACACCAATATTTTTGAATTCGATAAAAGTCATGCTTTATGGAAATCATCTTACTTAAAAGACGATAACTCGCGTTCATTTTGTGGAATGATAAATATCTACAATTTTTTATCTGATTCATTTAAATACAACCGAGCAACGGATGTTGGTTATATGATTGGGCGCATCTTTATCAATAAAGAATCGCATTATTTTTTAGAAGGAAAAAGACAATTGGGCTTTTTGTATAACGATTTTGTGAACGAAGTTATTGATGAAGATAAATTAAAAAACATAGTAGAATCAGCTATTTTGTATTGTTTAAGTTTCGATTTATTAACGCCTCCTTTTGATAATGTGAAGGAAGTAAGCGTTTCCGAAATGCAGGAAGTAAACAACAATATGCAAATTAAAACCGGGAAAAGATTGGGTTTCCGCTTTCAAGCAGATAGCGACCAAATTGATTAAAGTAGCTACTATTTCCAAACGATTTTATTTTTACAACAATTATTACTCGATTTTTTTGTAGAAAGTCGAAAAATAGCATACATTTGCGCTCCATTTTAAAAAATGGCCCGTTCGTCTAGGGGTTAGGACGTCAGGTTTTCATCCTGGTAACAGGGGTTCGATTCCCCTACGGGCTACGGAGTTTAATGTAATTGAATGAATGAATTTTTAAAATAATTAAAAAAAAGAAGCAATGGCAAATCACAAATCAAGTATCAAAAGAATCCGTTCAAATGATGCTAAACGCACTAAAAACAGGTATCAAGTAAAAACAGCTCGTACAGTTATCAAAACCTTAAAAACAGGTACTGATAAAAAAGTGGCTGCTGAAACTTTACCGAAAGTAGTGGGTATGATTGATAAATTAGCGAAGAAAAATATTATCCATAAAAACAAAGCAGCTAATTTAAAATCAAAACTTACAAAGCACGTTAACGCGATGAAATAAGCATTTCTGAATGTAATTCAAAAGCCTCGAAATTCGGGGCTTTTTTTATGAAAAAAAACCCCTATACGAACCCCTATCGAAATGGTTGGAAAAACACAAAAGAAATTTTTTGAGTTTAGCGTTTAATTTCGGTTATTTTTAGAAATAATCCTTTTTACTCTTTTTTACCTCATTTTCCCAATCATTTTTAAAAGAAACTTCCATTTCTAAAATAGATGTTTTTTTGTAGGCTCCTTTATTTACTACATATTTAGGAAAAGCGATATAAAAAGGTACGCATTGGTAATTGAAAATTGATAATGAATAATTGATAATTAGCAATTAGGATTTAGGAATTGAGAATGAATGGTTTTTGAAAAAAATAATTTTTCTGCGTAGCAACAAAAAAAGTTTCTGAAAAAAATAATTTTTTGGAGAAAAAGATTCTTCCACTGAAAAATACAGACAAATAAATAACGAGGAACAAAAAATGCTGATGAATAGGTGGTTTCCGTTGTAAAAATTGAAATACATTTTAATAATATTATGGAACATAAAGAGAAAAATATTCGTAGAACTAAGTCAGAAAAATATTACTTTTGTGTTCAGCAACCAAATTTTTAATACAAAGACAATGGCAACACCGATTAAAATAACGCCTGTACTAAAGGGAAAAGACTCTGTTTATTTTCATAAACAATTGGCTAAAACTTCCAGAAAGAAAATCGCTCCTAAAGATAAAAAAAGGATTTTCTCTTTGGTTGATAGAGTTATGGCTAACAGCAATATGGAAAAACACTGATATGGCAGAATCCATTAATTCGTTAAGTACGATGGCTCTTTCTATGTTAGATGAATCATTTAATTTGTCTGAGTTTGATTGTGGGAGGAAGGATATAAACGAATTTTTAAAGGACGATGCTTTAAATTATAAAAAACAAAAATTGGCTTCTACTTTTGTTTTTCATTTAAAAGACGACAAAAATCCCATAGCATTTTTCAGTATTTTGAATGATGCTTTAAACGTTAAAAATATACCAAACAACGAGAAAAATAAATTTAACAGAAGATTGCCAAATGGCAAAAGAATTAATCATTATCCTGCAATAAAAGTAGGCAGATTAGGTGTTATAAAGGAATATCGTGGTACAGGCTTAGCTTACGATATGATGGATTTTATTAAAGGATTTTCGATTACAGATTTGAAGTCCGCTTGCCGTTTATTGATACTTGATTCTG
>DATLTG010000409.1:0-5702 GCA_035533735.1 Bacteroidia bacterium | reverse complement strand
AAATTCATTGCAAGAATGGCGCGTAAATCCAGAAATATGGGGCGCGAAAAAATAATTTTTCGAAAGCATAAATAAAATGACGCGTATAGAAAGTGATATTGTTGAAATAAATAAATCGGCTGCCGAAATTTTTTCTTTTCTAAGCGATTTTAATAATTTTCAAAAATTAATGCCTCCGCAAGTTACCAATTGGACTTCTACCGAAAACGAATGTTCGTTTACAATAAACGGAATGGCAACTATAGGAATGAAGATTATCGAGAAAAATCCGAATACTCAAATTAAAATTAGTGCGAATGGAAAAAATCCTTTTGCATTTACTTTAGAAGTTTTATTGACAACTATTTCCGAGTCTAAATGTACTGAACAGCTTGTTTTTGATGCTGATTTGAATCCGATGTTGAAAATGATGGTGGTAAAACCTTTGGGTAATTTTTTTAATTTACTTGTCAACAAATTAAAGGAAATCAATTTATAAATTCAATCTCTTTCAGTGCGTATTCCGCGAAAAATAAATTTTCGTGTTCTACTTTTAATTTTCCGGAGTTAGAAATACCAATAATTTTCCCTTTTACCTTTTTTCCTTCAACCAGAAAGTAATTCCATTTTTCGTATTTATACAAACTGTTTAAAAAATCTTTTTCAATAATTTCGAGTTTGTTAAATCGCAATTGTAAATAACGTTTTTCGATGTGCCAAGCAATATTTTTTAAGCAATCGGCTAAATCGTAATTTTTATTTGTAAGCATTTTTAAAGAAATAGCATTGGGCGCATCATCTCCAAAAAAAGTTTGATTGATATTTATCCCAATACCAATAATTGAATTTAAAATGGTCTCATTTCTCAAGGAATTCTCAATTAAAATACCAGCAATTTTTTTATTGTCTATGAAAATATCGTTGGGCCATTTAATTTTTAATTCTTTATCAATACTTTCCTTTTTCAAAAAATCTGACATAAAGTCAGCTACTCCCAAAGCAATCGATTTTGTGAGATTAAATTGTTGATCGGCTTTCAAAAAAGTGGGATATAAAATAATGCTGAAAGTAAGGTTTGACAAAGGTTCGCTCATCCATTTATTACCACGTTGTCCTTTTCCATTTGTTTGATTTTTTGTGGAAATAATTACACCTTCAGAAGGCGACTTTTTACGTAATAATTCAGTGGCATAACTGTTGGTAGAAGGCGTGGAATCCAATTCAATAATTTCGCGACCGATAAATAATGTGTCCATAGGGAATTGTTGCCAAAGATTTGACTATTTTTGCAAATTGTTTCACGACAAAAATAATAAACTAATTAGCATATTAATTTTATATTGTACTGTAAAAAAATAAATGGCAAAAAAGAAAAAGAAAAATGAATCAACTGGATTGGTTGAAACAGTATTAAAAGGGATTCAAGAAAAAAAAGGAAAAAACATTACTTGTTTAAATTTAAAAAAAATATCAAATAATATTTGCGATTATTTTATTATTTGCGAAGGAGATTCGACTACACAAGTTGATGCCATTGCAAATTCGGTAGAATATGAAGTGAAAAAAGCATTGGGCGAAAATCCATATCATGCGGAAGGTTTTGAAAATTCAGAATGGATTTTAATTGATTATGTAGATGTGGTAGTGCATGTTTTTCGAAAAGATATACGTGATTTTTATAAATTAGAAGCACTTTGGGCAGATGCTGAAGTGGAAGAGTTAGCTACAATTGAATAAATAAAAAACAACACAAGTATAATGGGCGCAGCAAACGAAGACCAAGATAAAAATAAAAGCACCGATAAGGGTTCTTTCGATAAAATCAAAGATAAATTTTCGAAAAAGAAGCCGCAAATGCCTAAAAATCCATTTAGTTTTTATTGGTTTTATGCCATCATCGTGGTTGCTTTAATTGCGCTTAATTTTTTAAATCCTGACAGCAGTCCGAAAACTATAACCAATCAACGTTTACAGACATTGTTGGAACATCGCGATATTACCAAAAGTGCAATTGTTAACCACGTAACGGCTGAGATTTATATAAATGTAGATACCTTAAATTCTGCTAAGTATAAAGAAGAATTTAAAGACGTAGCTAAAAAAAGTTATACAGGAGCTGCCAATACAGGTCCGCATTATGTTATGCCGATTGAAAGTGCCGATCATTTTTTATCTCAATTAGCCGATTATCAAAAAAATATTCCAGAAGCACAAAAGATTTATGCCGTTTCCGAAACGCGTACAAATTGGTCAGATCTATTTTTAGAGTGGGTTTTACCGCTCGCAATAATGATTGGAATATGGGTATTTATTTCACGCAGAATGGGTGGAGGCGGAGGTGGAAGCCAAATTTTTAATATCGGAAAATCAAAAGCTACTTTGTTTGATAAAGACACCAATGTAAATATTACTTTTAATGATGTTGCTGGTTTGGAAGGCGCAAAAGTTGAGATAATGGAAATTGTCGATTTTCTGAGGAATCCCAAGAAATATACCGCTTTGGGAGCTAAAATTCCAAAAGGTGCTTTATTGGTTGGTCCTCCCGGAACAGGAAAAACTTTGTTGGCAAAAGCTGTTGCAGGTGAAGCAAAAGTGCCCTTCTTTTCACTTTCAGGATCTGATTTTGTGGAAATGTTTGTAGGTGTTGGAGCTTCGCGTGTACGCGATTTATTTCGCCAAGCGAAAGAAAAAGCACCGTGTATTATTTTTATAGATGAGATTGATGCCATTGGAAGAGCGCGCGGAAAAAATCCAGCTCACGGTGCGAATGATGAACGAGAAAATACCCTTAACCAATTGCTTACGGAAATGGATGGTTTTGGAACAAACAGCGGTGTAATTATTTTAGCAGCTACTAATCGTGCTGATATTTTGGATCGTGCTTTGATGCGTGCTGGTCGTTTTGATAGACAGATTTATGTAGATATGCCAGATTTGAACGAGCGAAAAGAAATTTTCCAAGTTCACTTAAAACCACTTAAAATTGATACATCTGTTGAAATAGATTTTCTTGCTAAACAAACTCCCGGATTTTCAGGTGCTGATATTGCCAATATTTGTAATGAAGCGGCTTTAATTGCAGCGCGACAAGAAAAAAAGACGATTCAAAAACAAGATTTTTTAGATGCTGTCGATCGTATTATTGGCGGATTGGAAAAGAAAAACAAAATTATTTCTGTTCAAGAAAAAAAGGTAATTGCTTATCACGAAGCTGGTCATGCTTCTGTTAGTTGGTTGCTGGAACATGCGCATCCATTGGTAAAGGTTACTATTGTGCCAAGAGGAAAATCATTAGGAGCTGCTTGGTATTTGCCAGAAGAACGTCAGATTACAACTACAGAACAAATTACGGATGAGATTTGTGCAGCACTTGGAGGAAGAGCTGCTGAAGAAATTATTTTTGGGAAAATTTCAACTGGAGCTTTAAGTGATTTGGAAAAAATTACCAAACAAGCTTACGCGATGGTAGTTTATTACGGATTAAACAAAAAAATCGGAAACGTCAGTTTTTACGATTCAACAGGTTCTAACGAATATGGTTTTACAAAACCGTACAGCGAAAAAACCGCTGAATTAATTGATAACGAAGTAAGTTTAATGATTGAAAGTGCTTATAAACGCACGAAAGATTTGCTGACAAAAAATCAAGAATCATTAACAAAATTGGCTAATTTATTGCTCGAGAGAGAAGTGATATTTAAAGAAGATTTAGAAAATATTTTTGGAAAACGACCTTTTGATAAACCTGAATTTGAAGAGAAAAAAATTGTGAAAAACGTTTCAACAACAGATGCTGGCAAAACGGTTTTGCCTACCGATACTACCACAACTACTACAAGCACAACAACTTTACAAAATGGAGTAGAGGTGAAGGATGATAAACCAACGGTTCCGCTTGGCGATGACAAACAATCTTAAAAAGAATTTTAACCGAAACTTTTAACGGAAATTCAACATGCAGGAAAGTACATCGAAAGAAAAAATGCTTAAAAAAATTAGGAAAGCATTGATGTATAAATCGGATACCGATTACAGCAATTTAGATTTTTCTTCACCTATTTACAAAGCTGCTGAAGATTCATTGGAAATTACTTTCGCTCAAAAATTTTCTGCACTTAACGGCAAATTTATTTTCTGTGAAAACGAATCAGAGTTTCTGGAAAACTTTTCTTTCTTAATAAAAGACAATAATTGGACGAATGTTTTTTGTTTTGAACCTTCCCTTAAAAATTTATTAAAAAAAGAATCCATTTTATTTTCGGATGTTACTGAAAATATTAGCGAAGCTAAAATTGGTTTAACCACTTGCGAATGTTTGGTAGCGCGCACCGGAAGCGTGTTGGTGAGTTCGCGTCAAGCTTCGGGCAGACGATTGCCTTTTTATTCGGAAGTGCATTTAGTGGTGGCTTATTCTTCGCAATTAGTTTATACGATGAAAGAAGCTTTGAAAAATATTTCTGCAAAATACGAAAATCGTTTACCTTCTATGATTACTGCTATTTCTGGGGTAAGCAGTACTTCGGATATCGAAAAAACACTGATTCAAGGTGCGCATGGTCCGCGCGAAATTTTTGTTTTTTTAATAGATGACATCACTTCTCAGTCTTAAAATTTAATGGAAAAAGATTGGGTTATCATATACAGTTCTGCAGATTCTTACAAAGTAAATTTGCTTAAAACATTGTTGGATAGAGAAGAAATACCGAATGTAATTATGAATCACCAAGATTCTTTTTATAAATTTGGATCGTTGGAATTGTACGTCAATCGTGATGATGCGATGAAAGCCAAACGAATTATTAATGAAAACGACAATGAATAATTTTTTTCAACGTGCACTTACCGGATTTTTTTTCGTAGCCATTTTAATTGGTTGCATTGCTTGGAATTATTACTCGTTTGCGACACTTTTTTTAATCATCACTGTTTTCGGATTATGGGAATTTTATTCATTAGTTGAGAAAGAGAATATTCATCCACAAAAATTTGTTGGTATAATTATAGGAGCTTTAATGTTTGGATTAATTTCGATGCGTTTTGCAAATCATTTATTTTTAGCAATCCTTCTTTTTGTAGCGATTCTTCCAATTATCTTTTCCATTTTTATTTTCGAATTATTTCGCAAAAAAGAAAAACCATTTGCCAATATTGCTTATACCTTTCTTGGAATTTTATATGTAGCTATTCCATTTACTTTATGGAATTTATTAGCAGTAACAACTGAATATCACCAATTTTCAAAAATATTATTGGGCTATTTTTTCTTAATGTGGACAAACGATACAGGTGCTTATTTATGTGGAAGAGCTTTCGGGAAACACAAATTATTTGAGCGAATTTCTCCTAAAAAAACGTGGGAAGGTTTTATTGGTGGATTTTTTTTATGTATGGGGATTGCCTTTTTAATTGCGCACTATTTTACAATAATTACATTAATAAATTGGCTGATAATAGCTTCCATTGTTAGTATTATTGGAACATTGGGCGATTTAGTAGAATCACTTTTTAAACGAAGCATAAATGTGAAAGATTCCGGAAATATTTTACCTGGACATGGCGGCATTTTAGACCGTTTCGATGCGGTACTTATTTCTACGCCTTTTGTACTAGCCTATATAGTTTATCTTCTCACAATCTTAAAAATTTAGCCGTTTACTCAACTTCCTATGCGTTTCAAATATTTTATTTTTATAATTGTTTTTTGTACGAGTTTTACGGTTCAT
>DATLTG010000408.1:0-3556 GCA_035533735.1 Bacteroidia bacterium | reverse complement strand
CCAACATCCACACTTTTCACATTTTCATTTCCTTTAGTAGAAGCAATTTCAACAGCATTTAGTGCTTGTGAATTTTGGTGCATCTGCACATTTAATTTCATGTTGGCAGATAGATGAATACTTTTCGTAAAGGGAGGATATCCAAGCGAAGTATATATTAAAGTGTAATCTCCTTTCGGGATAGAAATGGAATAAAATCCATATTCGTTTGCAGCAACTCCGGTAGTTAATTCTTTTACTTCAATGGTGGCACCAACCATTGCTTCCCCATTTGCCGAATCTTTTACAAAGCCACTGATAGTACATGTTTGAGCGGAAGTTAATCCGACAAAAAAAAGGAAAAATAAAATTGAAAAATAGTTTTTCATGCCGCACTATTTAAAATCGGCACAAAACTAAGGAAACTTTTGAAACTAAAAACGTTTCCTTAGTTTTTAACAATAAATTCTATTATTTGTACAAAATTTTTTCTCAAGAAAACAGTCCGTTAAATACGGGAAAAATTGTGATAAATAAATAAATTAGTTTCGCATACTTTTTACTTTGTGAAGCATTACAGACGCAATAGAATTTACTTTCGCTTTTGTTTCTTCTACTTTATTTCCTTGAAACAATTCATCGAGAGTTTCGAAAAATAATTTTTTCCATTGTTCAAAATGTTCAGGAAGTAACATTATTTTTTTATCGAGTTCTATGTGAACAAGCATCGGATTGCCAGTATAATGGCTATTTCCAAATAATAAACCTTCCCAAAAATCGTACATTCTGGGTAAATGTGTTTCCCAATTGATATTGGCAATGTCGTTGAAAATAGGAGCAAGAAGCTTATCTTTTCTGACTTTTTCGTAAAATTGATTGATAAGCAATTCTATATCTTTACGATTTTCTAATTCTTTTTTCATCTCGAAAAATTATTTTTTAACAATAGGATTTATCCGTATTTTAAAATCCGGAGCATAGATTTTATACGAATCAACTTGATTACAAATGCCCACAAAATAGAGCCGGCAACCATTAATACAAAATTTATTTTCCAATTGTAATGCGTTTGTTTTGAAAAATAACTAATGGCAATAACTCCGGCAATAAATACGAGTAGTGTAGTAATTAAACGGTAATTAATTTTAAATTTAAATATGTATTGTGCAATAACGACTTGTATAGTTGCAGTGAGAAATTGTGTAGTTAAACTGGTACAAGCTGCGCCTAAGGCTTTATAGCGAGGAATTAAGTATAAGTTCAATAAAATATTTACCAACATTCCACAACCTGCCATTATGTTGAGTTCCTTTAAATTATTATTGGCAGTTAGTAAAGTTCCAAAAATATAAGTGGTGGAAATGGCTACAAAACACGACATCAAAATTCCGAAAACAGGAGACGAGTTCGCAGTATTTGCTTTGTAAAGCAAGGTCATCATTTCATGCGAATAGAAAAAACAACCAACCGCTACAATGATGGCAAGTGTGATGAGCATTGTAAAGGAGAGTTTGACCAATTGTTCCACCGATTCTTTGTACTTTATCATACGCGAAAAAATGGGAAGCAATAATCCTGCAAAAAGAAATGCAATCATATTTGCTGCATCTAACAAGCGAAAAGCTTGGGCATAAACTCCTGATTGAAATGCACCATCTGGCAATAAACGCTCCAACATGACGGTATCAATTCGATTATAAAACGACATCAGCAAAACCAATACAGCAAAGGGATAACTCTGTTTCAGTATCATAATAAAAAAAGCGAAATGCCATTTCAGTTTTAGAAATTGCGCCTTTTTCATTACAATGATAAAAGTGATAAGAGCCGTTAAAAAGTAACCTGTTGTTTGCGCATAAACAAACACCATAATATCCATTTTTATAGGAAAAAAATGTCCCCATAAAAGTGCGGAACAAATGGAAATCATAATGATTCTATCCAATACGGAAATGACGCTATCTGTTTTAAACAGATGCAATCCGGCAAGGTTAGAGCGCAAATACAAAATAAATGAAATAAGAAATTGATTAACACCAAGTATAAAAAGTAGTTTCATTAAACGAACATCATAGCCAATTAACAAACCACATAAAAGCGTTGCTGTCATGTAAACACAGGCAAGTATGATTTTTAAAATAACTAAACTCGAAAAATGTTTGTTGAGCAAATGATTATTTTGCGCAATGTTTCGGTTATTGAAATTGGTAATACCAACATCCAGTAAAATATTGAGAAGAAAGGAAAAATTAAATAATGCGAAATAAAGTCCGTAATCGGCAGCACCTACTAAATTTTGAACGTTCCTGTCAATCCCAAAAATCCAAATGGGTTTGATTAGCAGATTGAGTGCTAAAACGAACGCTAAATTGGTAACAAATTTTTTCCGCATTGTAATTTAAACCGACTGCAATATACTATTTTGAGGGGTAAATTTGAAAATAAAATTTTGAGTTTGATCTGTTTTACTATCAAATTGTTTTAACTGATTGTTTTTTACGATGTAAATTTCGTATCCTAATTCCTGCGCTAATCGAAAACATTTTTCGCGATTTTCATTTTCCCATAATTCGATGTAAATAACGGGATGTTGTTTTTTTAGGAATTCTTTTCCGCCTTCCAACACAAAATATTCGAAATTTTCAACATCTATTTTTATTCCAGAAATCGTAACAGCATTCGATTTTAATTCGTCCAATTCATCTAACTTTTTGATAGGAACTTTAAAAGTATCGCCTTCGTTATTTTCAGGAATACTTTTATGTACAACATGACTCAAACCTTGCATTTTTACAGAATTTACAACAGGAACCACCATTTTAATTTCACCATTTTCGTTACCCAAAGCCATTTCAAAAATGCGTACATTTTTTAATTTAAAAAAAGCAACAATGCGTTTGAGCGTTTTAATATTAGATGGAATTGGCTCAAAAGAATAAACGATTCCGGCTTTCAATTTCTTCGCCAAATGAACCGTCATAATTCCGATATTTGCCCCAATATCAAGCACATTAGCGTTTTCCGGAAACAAGTTTAAAAAGTAAAAAAAATCGTTTTCTTTTTTGTCGCGCTTCAACGTATAAATTTTGAAACGCGAAAACAAAAAAAGATACTTCTCGAATCCGAAGAGCTTGTGCAAAAAGTATTTTAGCGCATTTTTCAAATCTTGTTAATTTATTTTTTTAAATAGATACTTGAACTCGCAAAAATATTATTTTAAAACAATTTTGCGTATAAAAAGATGTTACTCATTTTAGAAATCTCAAATAAGTCTTTATTATGAAAAAAGCAGATTCCTTATACAAAATAAAAAAGTATCCAAAAGCTTACGAATACTCGAAGAAGGCAATTATGTTGGGTGATACCTATTATTCCGATTTGTATAATGCTGCCTGTAATGCTGCTTTGTCAGGTAATATTAGTGATGAATTCAAATGGCTTAATTTAACATATCATTATGTTGAAAAAGAAGCCGATGATTTATTGCCTGCCACAAAAGAAAATATGAGTTTAGAACAATTGAAAAAAACGTGGATGGGAAAATTAAATGCGCCTTGTCTTTTTATTTCTGCTACTA
>DATLTG010000407.1:0-6703 GCA_035533735.1 Bacteroidia bacterium | reverse complement strand
CTGTTGCGTACGTTATTAAAGGATTTTGAACTGTAGAAGTACTCGGTGTACCACCTGTAAATGTCCACTGCCAAGCTGTTGGGTTTCCTGATGATGTATCTGTAAATTGAACGGTACTTCCTGCACAAACAACTGTTGTATTACCTTTAAAATTTGCTACTGGTAAAGGTGTTAATTTACGGATACGATTATTATTATAATCGGCTATATAAAAATTTCCGGAAGAATCTACTGCTACACCTTGAGGATATTGCAATTCCGCTGCAGTAGCCGCCCCTCCATCACCTGAATAACCAGCAACATGATTTCCAGCAATAGTTGAAATAATACCAGAGGTATTTACTTTTCTGATGACACTATTGCCACCATCTGCAAAATAGATATTCCCAGAATTATCTATGGCTAAACCAGCAGGACGAAATAATTGTGCTGCCGTTGCAGCTCCTCCATCACCTGAATAACCAGCAACATGATTTCCAGCAATAGTTGAAATAATACCAGAGGTATTTACCTTACGTATGACGTTATTATTATAATCACCAATATACACATTTCCAGAAGCATCTATAGCTACACTAACAGGACCACTTAATTCCGCTGCCGTTGCAGCTGAGCCATCACCCAAATAACCCATAGTAGTATTTCCAGCAATTGTTGAAATAATACCGGAAGTATTTACCTTACGAATGACGCTATTTATGAAATCAGCAATATAAACATTTCCGTAGGTATCTACGGCTACACCTTGAGGATTATTTAATTCCGCTGCCGTTGCAGCTCCTCCATCTCCGGAAAAACCTGCCGTTCCATTACCTGCGATAGTTGTAATAATTCCAGTAGAATAATTAACCTCCCGAATACGATTATTGCCATAATCACCAATATAAACATTCCCAGAAGCATCTACCGCTACACCCCTAGGATGATTAAGTCCCGCTGCCGTTGCAGCTGACCCATCACCACTATAACTTGCAGTACCATTTCCAGCAAATTTTGAAATAATACCAGAAGAATTTATTTTACGAATAACGTTATTGACTTCATCAAGAATATAGATATTTCCAGAGCCATCAATAGCTGTTATTCTAGGAGTATATAATTCCGCTGCCGTTGCAGCCCCTCCATCACCTAAATCCGCTGACGTGCCGTTGCCGGCAATAGTTGTAATATTATACGTTTGTGCCCTTAGGCTGTTAAATCCCATAAAAGCCGTTACCACTAAGGCAATGCTTATTTTTGTAAGTATTTTTCTCATAATTGTAATATTGTTAAATTTTAGTACTGGTAAGTTTCGTTGTGCAAAGTAAACATTATATTTTTCTATTTTCCTTTTCAATTCTACCTCATCTAAATAATTAACATATTTTAACAAATGGATTTAGGCTATAAAATTTTTGCTATTTCAACTGTAACCTGTGTTAAATTTATAATGTGAATAAATATTACAAAAAACTATTTTTTCTTTGTAAGTTTTTCGTGTACACGTTCCTTCACCAAATCAGAGAACTTTCTGTTTTGAAGTCGGATGTCTAACCAAGATATGAAATCGAAATAAGAAATAATTTGTTGTTCTGCATTTATCTTCGTTAGGTTGGCAAGCGAATGAAGGGTTTGTTCAAAAATTTTTCTTGTTTTTTCATTATCATCATAAACTAAAATGGATTTACGCATATAATCCAATAATATTTTGTCAAACTTATACTGTCTTTTCTGTTTTTCAATATATCTGGATGTTGAACGCAAGTCGTATTCCAATACATCAAAACGTCCTAATTCATAATACTATGACTTACGCAAGAGGTCTAATATCTAATCTCCGATTTAGGAATTAGGATTTTTTTTAATCCCAAATCCTTATTCTAAAATCCAACAGCTATCTCGTTCCTACGGAACATGATTTAATTCAAAAAAAATAATTTTTTCGGATGTGTTTTATTTGCCTTCGCGCAGATTCTGAATCAAGTCCAGAATGACGTTTTTTTTAAATCTAATATCCGATTTAGGAATTACGATCTAAGTACCAAGTACTAATATCTAACTACTAACATTTCTATCTAATTAGCATTTGATTGTAAAAAATCCAAGTGCTTCAATTTTAGTGTCCCTAAATTTATGGTTGGTATTTTATTTACAGGATTTATTTTTGCTGTATCAGGATTTATGTCGCTTCTTATCATTGTTTCTCCTACTGCCGAAGCAATCCAGTGATAAAATTTAATATCTCCAAGCAATTCAAAACTGCCGTCAGCTTTTGTGATGGTATGATATGAATTTGTCCAGTATTGATTCCATCCTAAAACTACCGCACCTTGTATTGGCTTATTTTCATCATCCACCACATATCCGATAAGACTATAAGAATGGTATTGAGAGTAATTATAATAGTTAGGTAAAAAAACTGGTTCTTCTTTAGGCGCCTTTGGATTAAAGTGTTTAAAAGCTTCAACTACGGGCTTAACCGTTCCATACACATAAAAATTATTCACTTTTGTTTTTCCCTGCTGATTGACAACGCCCATGAATTTGTTGCTGTAATTTCCCCAGCCAACATCCTGATATTGCCACCACGAATAACCAATTGCACCACAATCGTAGGCTTGCGTTAAAGTTTTTTCTGCAAATATTTCCTGTTGCTGATAGGTAACAGAATCATTGTCTGCTCCGATGGCAGTCTCTCCAATAATCCAAGGTTTTTTTGTATATTTTCCGTACCAATACATTTCGTTTCTAACCTGTTCCTTTTCATATTCATAAGGATGATACGAAATAAAATCAACAGTAAGAATAGTAGGATCCCATTTAAAAACCTCTCTAATACCCTCCAATCCTATTGTTGATAGTTGATACGGAGCGTTTCGTTTTTGAATGTTGTTCCATTCTTTTACAATATAATAAACATCCATTTTCTTTCTTGGTACTGTATCAAAATACAAAGGCTCGTTAAATAAATCATAAGCCATTATGGTAGGCTCATTTTTAAACCTATTTGTTATTTTTGCGAGCAAATTAATAGAAGGACTAAAATTCGGCACCATCCTTACCAAAAAAATCACTTTTAATCCGGCTTTATCTGTGGCTTTAAATAATTCAGCCAAAGCATTTAGATAACGTGTATAGTTTTCGCTGTTATTGAGATTTATTGCACTATCCTTGTTGTTATTAAGCGCATATTGTACTGCAATATATTTCTTTTTAAGATCAAAATTAGTTTCTCCAATACCAATAATTCTCACTGTATTAAATCCCATTTTTTTTATCAAATCCAGTTGTGCCTGTAATTGTATTAAATTCGAATCTTTTGAGTTGTAACGAAATGAGCCATTCGGCTCGTAACAATTATTAGGAGAAGGCCACAACTCTTTGCTGTTACCTTGTATCGAAAGAGCATAGTTTAACACAACAGGAAAAAATGCAGTATCGCATACACTAAAATGATTGTTTTGAATAGATACAAAATCTTTTTTATCTCGAGTGGGTAAAACAATAGGAAACGATTCCTTATCCTGCATGGATATATAATCATATTCAATTTGTCTAAACAAACTATCACTTTTAGCTGAATAATAAAACCAGCAAATTATTGATATCGAAACAATAAATATACAAAGAGATAAAATTATTTTTTTGTTCATTGATTCAATTATAAATCGTCAGCAAAAGTGGGGCAAAAGTAGTAAAAAAACAAAACCTACTTAACTACCTAAAATCAAGTAAAAACAACATTGAAGAAAAACATTTTCGGTATTCGAAAATAAAAATTTTATTTTACTTTTTTCTCCATCAAATAATGTTGGATTTTATCCCACAAATTATAGGATTTTTCAATCACAACATAACCTTGTTTTTCGTAAAAACCAACAGCATTTTCGCGTGCGTGCAAAATTATTTTTTTCGCGCCTTTTTCAGTAGCGATGTTTTCGAGATAAGAAATTATTTTTTTTCCAGCACCCGTTTTTTGGACATTTGTACGAACAGCCATAAATCGCAATTGCCCAATTTCAGGTGTGTTCATCAATAAACAACAAACTGCCAATGCTTGTTTGTTGTCATCGTAAATCATTGCATGAATGGCTTCGTTTTCTTGTTCGCTTTTTTCGCTTCCAACTGGTTTTCCCCAAGGTGCGCGCAAAATTTCCCAGCGCAAACGGTAATACGCTTCAAAATCGGCTGCTGTTTTTGGTTCTATTATTTGCATTAAATATGAATGGCTCTTTTTCCAGTTGCATCCATTGCCGCTTCTTTAACGGCTTCGGTAAACGTTGGATGTGCATGACAAATACGTGCAATATCTTCGGCACTTGCGCGATATTCCATTGCTACAACAGCTTCCGCAATTATGTCGGCTGCGCGCGGACCAATAATATGAACGCCCAGAATTTCATCCGTTGTTTCGTCAGCTAAAATTTTAACGAATCCATATTCTGCATCCATCGAAGCTCTCGCTCTTCCACTCGCTTTAAAAGGAAAATTTCCGATTTTATATTTTTTATTTTGCGCTTTTAATTGCTCTTCCGATTGTCCTACACTTGCCACTTCTGGCCAAGTATAAACCACTCCGGGAATTAAATTATAATCAATATGCGGTTTTTGTCCGGCAATTGTTTCAGCTACAAAAGTACCTTCGTCTTCTGCTTTGTGTGCCAACATTGCACCTTTAACCACATCGCCAATTGCATAAATATTCAGAACATTGGTTTGCAAATGTTCGTCTGTTTCTACTTTTCCGCGATTATCTATTTTAACACCAGCTTTATCTAAACCCAAATTATCTGTATATGGTTTTCTGCCGACAGCCATCAAACAATAATCGCCTTTAAATTCAACCTTCTCCCCTTTTTCATTCTCGGCAGTAACTGTTACATCTTTTCCTTTTACAGAAGCACCGGTAACTTTGTGTTTTAAATAAAAATCGAAACCTTCTTTTTTCAATACTTTTTGAAGCTCCTTGCCAAGTCCTTTATCCATCGTTCCGATAATGCCATCAGTAAACTCAATTACCGAAATTTTTGCACCCAAACGTGCGTAAACAGAACCTAATTCTAAACCGATTACGCCACCGCCAATAACAATAAGTTGTTTCGGAATTTCCGTTAAACTTAAAGCTTCGGTAGAAGTAATAATACGTTTTTTATCAATCGTAATTCCTGGTAAAGAAATAGGTTTTGAACCTGTTGCTATAATTATTTTTTCACTTTCAATTTGTGTTTTCGTTCCGTCAGCTTTCGTAATTTCAATGGTGGTTTTATTCACGAAACTTCCGTGTCCGTTGAAAACAGTAATTTTGTTTTTCTTCATTAAAAACGAAACGCCATCGCAAGTTTGCTTTACCACATCCGCTTTTCGCTTAATCATTTGAGTTAAATTAATGCTGATATTTTTTATATCAATACCATGTTCTTTAAATTTTTGAGTGGCATTAAAATAATGTTCTGATGAATCAAGAAGCGCTTTTGAAGGAATACAACCCACATTCAAACATGTTCCGCCAAGTGTATTATAACGTTCGATAATGGCAGTTTTCATTCCCAATTGTGCACAACGAATAGCAGCCACATAACCTCCGGGACCGGAACCAATAATAGTTACATCAAATTTTTCCATAAATATATTTTTCGAGTTAAAGGGGCAAATTTACTAAGAAAGAATGAAAAAAAATCTTAAAAATAATTTTTCAAATTTGTTCTTTCTTCATAAACTCCGAAAGATGAATACTAACTGTAATATGATTGGTGCCACCAGCTAAACTATAAATGGCATGTCCGTAACTCAATTGAAATTTAGAGATTTTTATTCCGAAGCCAAAAGAAAATCCATCCATTCCGGTTCGTGTTACCAATTCCAATTCTTTTCTATCCTCGTAATTAAAACCAACACGCAAATTAAAATTTTGTGTAATTAATAATTCTCCACCAAGTACAATATGTCGCATAAATTTATCTCCAAAAGTCCATTTCGGACCGGAAGATGTAATGCTCTGTCCAGTACTTGGATCAACAGTTGCGGTATCGTTTGGATCAATATACGTTAAATCCCATTTTTGTAGATGTTGCGCAATTATGGTAAGACGAACAGGTGCATGTTTAGGTTCTTTTGAAATCCCAATTTGGAAATCTAATGGCAAAGGTTCACGATTTCCGGGAGTATATGTTTTCCATTCTGTACCTAAATTAGCAATTACAGCAGCAATAGTAAATTTTTGTTTCGCATTAAAATACGTTCCGCCAATGTCAACAGCATTTCCAAAAGAAGAATATTGAGCTAAATTTGAATAAATGGTTTTTAAATTAACTCCTACTGAAAAAAGGGAATCTATTTGTCTGGAATAACCAATGTTAAAGGCATATTCAGCAGCTTTAAAAGTCCCAGTTATTTGTCCGGTTTCATCTGCCTGTGTAAAAGTTCCATAATTGATAAATTTCATACCAAGCGAAAAAGTGCCAATACCTTTATAATCTTTCGCATAAGCGGCATTTCCATAATTTATACCGGCAAAATAATTGATAAAACTTAGGCTTAAGCTATTGTCCATACTTGGATTTAAAAGCGATGGATTTTGAAAACTTGCATTAATATCATTATCTTTTACACTCATTATATTTCCACCTAAAGCAGCAGTTCTGGCTGAAACAGGAAGATTCAAAAACTCGTAAGTGCCAACACCACCAATTTGCGCGGAAGCACCAAAAGAAAATATAATGAGAAA
>DATLTG010000406.1:0-3840 GCA_035533735.1 Bacteroidia bacterium | reverse complement strand
TTTGCGGAGTACTTCTTTATTTTTTTCCAAAACATGGTCAGTGGTTTTTGTTTCTGCCAAGTTCATTATCTTTTCTTCTGAAATTTATAGTATCCCATCAATATTATTAAGATTGCAGTGTTAATATGACTTACGCAAGAGGTCTATTAATCTTTTTCTACCCCATTTTGTTTACCATTTAGGTAAGAACGTTCATTCTTTAATTTTCCGTTTTCAAAATATTTTTTTAGCATTCCAATTATATTGGTGTCATTTATAATAGCTATTGCTTTTAATTGACCATTTTCGTAATAACTTTTTTCTGTGCCATTTACTTTACCTTTAGAATAGATTACTTCAGACTTTAACTGACCATTTTCATAATACTGTTTTTCTATTCCATTTTCCTTACCATCCGACATAGGAATTTCATCTTGCAATTTGCCATTTGTATAGTATTTTTTTACAAGTCCATTTGCTTTGTCATCTATGAATGGAATTACATCTTTTAATTGCCCATTTTCATAATAATCGTTATCAATTCCGTTTCTATTTCCATTAGTGTAATAATATTGACTTTTTAACTTACCGCTTTCAAAATAATCTTTTTCAACTCCATTTTTTTTTCCATCAGACAAAGGCATTTCATCTTTTAATTTTCCATTTTCATAATAGTCTTTTTGAATTCCAATTTCAACACCTTCAGCAAAAGATGGTTCACTCTTTAATTTTCCGTTTTCATAATATTCTTTTACAATGCCATTTAACTTTCCAAAAATATATGGAGCTACGATTTGCAATTTTCCGTCTTCATAATAGCCTTTATCTACACCATTTTCTTTATCATATACGAAATCGAGACTATCTTTTAATTGTCCATTTTCGAAGAATGTTTTTTGAACACCATTTCTTTGGTTATTCGACCAAATGTCTTCAGTTTGTATTTTTCCATTTTGATAATAATCCTTTCCTATTCCATTTTTTATGTCATGATCGTACGGAATTTCATGTTTTAATTGCCCATTTTCATAATAATTCTTTACTGTTCCATTGAGTTCATCATTTGTATAAGGCAATTCTGCAAATATCTTTCCACTCTCATAATACTTTTTTTCAATTCCATTTTCTTTGTCATCAATATAGGTAAATAATCTCATTAATTTTCCATTTGGATAAAAAAGTTTTGTGATTCCATTTTTCATTCCATCATTGTAGGGAATTGTAGCATATAGTTTTCCATTTCTATAAAATTCATTGCCTATTCCATAAAGTTCACCAAATTTATAAATCGAAAGTAAATAATAAGGCGCTTTGGTATCCGTTGTTTCATTGCCAACAGAATCAATCAAATTACACCATTTTCCCTCCCTTCCTCCAATCGATGAATAATTTGTTGCTTGAGATTTATCTGTAAAACTTTTGTCTGTAATGTTATTACAAGAAGCTATAAAAAGGAAGGAAATTAAAAATATAAAATACTTCATATTATTAGATAAAATTGACATTGCTTTTATATATCAAAGTTAAACGATTTTCAATTAATCTTCAACTTCAAAAAATTATTTTTTTCTCCGAAGGACTTCTTTGGAGAAAAGCAATTAAATATCGTCCCTACGCGACTTAATATCATTTCTTGGTTTATTATTTCTACTAATATTTTGTTCCTACGGAACAGAAAAACAATAAAACTAAATTTGTTGTTTATCAAAAAGGCTTCTTCTGGAAAAATTATTTTTGTGAGTCTAAAAAAAATTGCACGCACTTTATTTCCCTTTTAAAACAACCAACATACTTCCGGTATCGGAATAAAAACAAGCGTTTCGTAAACCAAGTGTTTTGGTAAGTGCCGAAAATAATTTGTAAAGTGCTTTAAATCCGTATTGATTCAAGCGATTGAGCATAAAATCCATGTCGGCATATTGTCCGCTTTTTTGAATATGAATCATTTTTAAATGATGTGGCAAAATGACTTTTTGTAAGGTTTTTGGAGAAAAATAATGAATGTGTTCTTGCGGTTTAAATTGAAACCAACGTTTCCCGAAAAGCGAATGTTGAAACGATGAAACATCTGGTGTGATTAACGCAATAACGCCATCGGGATGTAACATCGCAGCTAATTTTTCAAATGTTTTATCAGCATCGGGTAAATGTTCCAACACGTCAAACAAAGTTATTAAATGGTATTTTTCGGTTGTTTGAAATGTATTTAAAGTTTGGGTGAAAACCGGAATATTTTTTTCGTGCAAAACCTTTATCATTTCCGAATCTAATTCTATTCCTTGCACTTCCCAACCTTTATTGCGAAGTGTTTCTAAAAAATAACCGGAAGCGCAACCGATGTCTAATACTTTCCCTTTTTCAGGTGATAAAAATTTGGAAATATCTTTGTACCAACGTTCAAAATTTTTTTTCCGTAAATGTGCTGTTGCTTCGTATTCGAGATAACCATATTGGCTGTTATTAAAATAATTTTCGGAATACAGTTTCGGTAAATCTTCGTTTGAAACGCGCGGATTTACATATACAAAATCGCACGAAAGGCATTTCACCACTTCAAATCCTTTAATGGTATAAATTTTTTTTCGCTCACTGCTTTTGCAAACGGCACAAGGATATTCTTTTTTTTCAAAACTCATTTTTGCGTTGTTTGTGAAGCTGTAATTTTTGCTAAATTATTTTTAAAAACGGTATTGCTCGGATCTATTGCCAATGCTTTTTGATAATATTCAGCGGCTTTTGTTAAGTCGCCTTTAGTTTGATAAATCACACCTAAATTTCCGTAAGGATTAGCAGAAGTTGAATCGTATTTCATGGCTAAGTTAAAATTTTCTATCGCTTTGTCATAATCCTTCGATTGAAAAAATTGAATACCGATGGAATTATACATGTTCGATAAGTTTTTTAAAATGCTCGCATTATTCGGACTTTTCTGTAAACCTTTGTTGTAATAATAAATGGCTTTAGGATAATTATTTTCGTTTTGATAAGAAGCACCAATATTCACAAGTGGATTTACATAATTGCTGTCAGTATTATAAGCAAGTGTAAGGTAATGAATGGCATTGTCGTATTTTTTTTGGTTGAAATAAATAACGCCCAAATTATTTAAAGCATTGGTGTATTTCGGATTTAAGTCAATTGTTTTTTCATACATTTTCATAGCACTATCTTGTATTCCCATTTCGTAATACGTAACGCCCATGTTATAATACGCATCCGGATCTTTATCAAAAATAGCTATTGTTTTAGCATATTCATTTAATGAAAGTTGAAATAATTGTTGTTTGTTTTCCGAATTGGTAGCCGTTTCCGCTTGATCGCGATATGCACTTGCCAAGGCTCCGTGCGTTCGCGCACTATTTGGCGATGTTAAAACGCCCGATTGAAACAGTGTAAAATTGTTTTTCCAAACGCGGTTTCGCGGAATTAAAATGGCTGTATAAACAACCAAAACGCTAATTAATATTCCATAAAAAACATTGGTTTGTTTCCATACTTTTTGATGCGCATCTATTTTTAATATTTTTGCAAGAAGCAGCGGAAGTGCCAAACAGAAGCCTAATGAAGGCATAAATAAAAATCGTTCGGCAAATGTAGAACCTATTTTTACGACCAAATTTGATTCTAAAAAAAGTGTGATTAAGAAAAATAACATCGCGAAAGCATACACATCTTTCTTTTTTATTTTCCATAAAATATACGCGCCCATTGCGAGATAAAGGAATAAGGAAAACAGCGCGTAAAAACTGGACCACGAAACTATTGGAATTTCGTTGTACGAATAATCCCAACTGAGCGGATACGGAATAAGTGTTAGGTAAATGTATTTTCCAAGCATCGAAAAATTGGTAGCGTACATAT
>DATLTG010000405.1:0-5292 GCA_035533735.1 Bacteroidia bacterium | reverse complement strand
GCTATTTCGGATATTGTACAAGATAATAAGGATGATATTTGGTTTAGTACTAACGAAGGTGTTTTGCGCTATAATGGAAATTCATTCACAAAGTTTACAATCAATCAAGGTCTTGCGGCTAACACCGTTTGGAGTCTTGCGGCAGATAAAAAAGGATGTATTTGGATTGGCACTTACGGTGGAGGCGTTTCTTGTTTCAACGGAAAAACATTTACCAATTATAGCACTGCACAAGGTTTAGCGGAGAATGATGTTTTTTGCATCCGAATAGATAAAAAGGGAAATGTTTGGTTTGGAACAGGTGGAGGAGCTTCGTGTTACGATGGAAAAACAATGACCGATTATACCATTTCACAAGGGTTAAGTGGAACTTCGGTTTGGAGTATTCTGCCGGATAATAAAGGAAATATTTGGTTTGGAACAGATGGTGGTTTATCTTGTTTCAACGGAAAAACATTTACCAATTATACTACTGCTAATGGCGTTTCCATTAAAACAGTTAAATGTATTGTAGAAGATACTTGTGGAAATATTTGGTTTGGCACTGATGGCGGAGGAATTTTTCGTTACGATGGAAAATCAATACTAAATTTTACGATGGGAGATGGTTTGTCAAACGATGAAGTTAGCCAACTGACAATTGATAAAAATCAAAATATTATTGTTGGTACCCGTTTAGGTTTTTCCATTCTTCAATTTAAAAATAAGAAAGGAAAAATAGTAGGAGCAGGAACAATTAATTTAAGTAATCAGGATTTAAAAAAGCAAACGCCTATTTGGAATATTTATAATTTCAAAACAGGGTTTCCTGTAAATGATATTAGCGGAATGATAACCGATAATAAAGGAATTGTTTGGGCTGGCTCTGCTGATAAAATAATTCGTTTTAATGATGCAGACATTCATAAAAATAATACTCCTCCAAATGTATTTTTGCAAGCTGTCAAAATCAATGACGCAACTATTTGTTGGAATGACTTAAAGAAAAATAACGGTAAACAAGATAGCACAATTATTGCTCCTAATATAATTGAAGAAGTACTCGATTATGGCAAAGTTTTAACCGATGCACTGCGCGATACAATGCGTCAGCAGTTTGGTGATATAACTTTTGATAGTATCAGTCGTTTTTGTCCTATTCCTGAACACTTAGTATTACCTTATCAGCACAACAATGTTACTTTTAATTTTGCTGCCATCGAACCTGTTCGACCATTTCTAATGCGTTATCAATATAAATTGGTGGGTTATGAAGATGGCTGGAGTCCGCTAACGACACAAACAAGTGCAACCTTTGATAATATTTATGAAGGAAAATATACATTTCAATTAAAAGCCGAAAGTCCAGATGGGATTTGGTCAGCTCCCATTATATATACTTTTAAAGTATTACCACCTTGGTGGAGAACGTGGTGGATGTACACTATTTATGTGTTTCTATTTCTATCTTTTATTGTCAGTTTTATAAAATGGCGAGAACGAAAATTGAAAAAAGAAAAAACAATTTTGGAAGAAATTGTAAACGACCGTACGAAAGAAGTAACCAAACAAAAAGAATTAGTAGAAGATAAAAATAAAGAAATTATAGATAGCATTAATTATGCCTTGCGATTACAACAAGCTATTTTACCAAGCAATGAACATGTTTATGATTGTTTCCCTCAGAGTTTTGTTTTATTTAAACCGAAAGATATTGTAAGCGGGGATTTTTATTTTCTTTCAAAAAAAGAAGAAATTGTTTTTCTGGCTGCAGCCGATTGTACCGGACATGGAGTTCCAGGTGCTTTTATGAGCATGTTAGGTTATGAACGCTTAAACGATTCGATTCAGCAAAGTTCAGAAACGAGTGAAATTTTATCTTTACTAAACAAGGGAATTAAAAAATCTTTGCATCAATCAGCGCACGAAACTTCCACGCGAGACGGTATGGATATTGCATTTTGTTCCTTCGATTTTAAAAACAATATATTGAAATATGCTGGTGCTCATCGTCCTTTATGGATTATAAGAAAAAATAGTAGTGAGATAGAAGAAATAAAAGCTACCAAAAAAGCAATCGGTGGTTTAACAGAAGACGATCAAATTTTCGAATCGCACACAATAAAATGTAATAAAGGAGATACGTTTTATATTTTTACTGATGGTTATGTAGATCAGTTTGGAGGTAAAAAGAATAAAAAATTAATGACTAAAAAATTTAAAAGTATGTTGCTTGAAATACGCGACAAATCAATGAAAGAGCAAAATAATTATTTGACAGATTTTATACTTAAATGGAAAGCTGAAACCGAACAGATTGACGATATTTTGGTCATTGGAATAAGAATGTGATTTTTTATAAAAAGATTTCTCAAAACAAATTTGCTAATATTGTAACATGATTTCGCTTTTTATAAATTTATTCATCACTTTTCGTTGGCTCGATGCTGTTGATATTCTATTGGTAGCAGTGCTTTTGTATCAATTGTATAATTTGGTGAAAGGAACAGTTGCCATAAATATTTTTATTGGCATCGCACTTTTATATTTGTTGTGGATAATTGTAAAAGCCTTGAATATGGAGCTTTTTAGCACCTTACTTGGCAAATTTATTGACGTTGGAGTAATCGCAATTATCATAGTTTTCCAACCTGAACTTAGACGTTTTCTCTTGTTTATTGGAACCAGCGAGTTTATCGGAAAAAATAAATCCGGAAAACAATTTTTTAGTATGCATTGGCGAAACAGAAAAAGAGCAATGCCTTTAGATATTCCTTCGTTGGTAAAAGCGTGTCAAAATATGGCAGAGACAAAAACGGGTGCTATTATTGTTCTGACTACAAAATCAGAATTAAAATTTTATGCCAATACAGGCGATTTTTTAGATGCTAAAATTTCAACCAGAATCATTGAAAGTATTTTTTATAAAAATAGCCCTTTGCATGATGGAGCTATTATTATTACCAACAATCGTATTCAAGCAGCTCGATGTGTTTTGCCCGTTTTGGATAACGTTGATTTTCCAGCACATTTAGGTATGAGACATCGTGCGGCTGTTGGTATTACTGAAAATTCCGATGCACTTGCCATTGTTGTATCCGAACAGACAGGAGAAATTTCTTTTGTGAAAGAAGGAAATTTAAAATACGGAATTACACCTGATCATTTAAAAGAGTTATTAGAAAAAGAGTTTTCCTAATAATCAAATTCTCTAATAATTATTTTTTGTAAAGTCCTTCAGCTCTTGATGAAGCGGTTTTAATTCCGGTAATCATTGCTGAACTGAAACCTTCGTGTTCCATTGTATTTAATCCGGCAATTGTACAACCTCTTGGCGATGTAACTTTGTCAATTTCACTTTCAGGATGTGCACCATCAATCAATAATCCAGCAGCACCTAAAGCTGTTTGCATAGCCATTTTTAAAGCTTCATCGGCATGAAAACCAATTTCAACACCACCTTGCGAAGCAGCACGAATGGCACGAAGAAAAAACGCAATTCCGCAAGCACACAAAGCGGTAGCAGATGTCATTAATTCTTCTTTAATCACAGCCGTTTTTCCAACAGAATTAAAAATAGAAACAACTAATTCGAGATCTTTCACTTTCACATTATTAGCCGCTATACAAGTCATAGATTGATTAATTGCAATGGCAGTATTGGGCATTGCACGGACAATAGTTAATTTCTTTTTAATTTCATTTTCAATATCGCTAATACTAACACCAGAAACTACTGAAATGATTAATTGTTCAGGTGTAAGTTGACTTTTTATTTCGTTTAATAAACTATCCAATTGTTGAGGAAGCACTGATAATACAATAATTTCAGCATTTTTAACAGCATCGCAATTATTGATAGAAGTATTAAATCCTAAAAGTTTTATTTTATCGAGAGCAGCTTTATTTCGTCTTGTAATTACAATGTCGTTTATTTTATATTTTTTAGCATTCACAAGACCTTTGGCAAGCGATAAACCAATGTTTCCGCCTCCTAAAATGGCAATTTTTTTCATGTTATTTTTTATTGATTAAGATATGTTTAGAGTAAGAAATAGTGCTATGATTGCACTTAAGCAAGAGGAAATAAAAATACCCCAAAGGGAGATTGTATGTGTAAATTTTTTCTCATATATCTTTGCGGCAACAAATATATAGTAATTTTGAGCCTCAAAAAATATTTTTTAAAAATTTTATTTTGACAGAAAAAAAATACAACGTTTTATTTTTGTGCAGTTGGTATCCTAACAGAATTATTCCACAGCTTGGAAATTTTGTTCAAAAACATGCCGAATGTGTGGCACTTTACGCTAATGTAGCTGCGCTTCACGTACGTTCGGATGCGAAAATAAATACAACCTACGATGTAATTCAGGAAACAAGAAACAATGTTTTTACTGTGAATATTTATTATAAAAAGAATAATTTTTTACCGATTATTTCAAAAATAATTAAAGCTCAACGCTATTTAAAAGCGAATTATATCGGCTACAAAATTATTTGTAAACATTTTGGTAAACCTAATTTGGTGCACCTGAACGTAATTAATCCTGCCGGAATTTTTGCATTAATATTAAAAAAGACACAAAATATTCCGTACATCATTTCCGAAAATTCCACTCATTTTTTAGATAGTAACAGTAATAAATACAAAAAAAATATTTATCATTTATTTACCAAAATTTGTGTGATAAATGCTGCGCGTGTTTGTCCTGTTTCACAAGATTTAACCAATGCTATGCAGAGAAAAGGAATGACAGGAAATTATGAAATTGTTCCAAATGTGGTGGATACACATTTATTCAATATTTCTGCTGAAAAGCAAAATGAAAAATTTCAATTTATTCATATCTCAACACTCAAAGAAGACCATAAAAATGTTTCTGGAATAATTAGAACTGTTGCAAAATTAGCCGAAATAAATGCTGATTTTGAATTACATATTATTCATGAAAATGAAAACGCAATTGAAGCTAAAGCGTTTGCGAAAGAATTAAATATGTTGGACAAAAAAATATTTTTTGAAGGACCAAAATCAACTTCAGAAGTTGCAGAAATGCTTAGTAAATCTGATTGTTTGCTACTATTTAGTAATTACGAAAATTTACCTTGCGTAATTGTAGAAGCGATGGCTTGTGGAGTTCCAGTAATTTCTACTGATGTTGGAGGTATTGCAGAACATCTAAATAAATTAAATGGAATAATATTGAAACCTCGTGATGAATCTGCTTTGTTAAATTCAATGTTAGATATGATAAATGACTCCAAAAGATTTTCATCCGAAAAAATTAGAGAATATGCAGTAACTAATTT
>DATLTG010000404.1:0-2521 GCA_035533735.1 Bacteroidia bacterium | reverse complement strand
CAATATGATAAAAGCTATTTATTTTATTTTTAGTAAAAAATAAAACTCCTTTCAACCAAATGTCAGATTCAGCTTTTGCAACTTCTTTTTTCAGAATAAAAGCAGCAAAATTTTTAAGATTTTTAAAATTAACCAATTTTTTGAAACAAACATTTGGCTTTGATTTTATTTTCTTTTCCGGAAAAGATAAAGAAACACCTTACGGATATGTCCTGGTAGACCATAATAAGAGAGAAGTTTATAAGGGAAGCGATTTGCTGAAACTTGAGTTGCTTATTTTCGACGCAGTAAACAAAGAGAAAACGACTGTTTCTAAATCCGACAGCCATGGCTACACTAAAATTTTGAACGAAAATATTAAAGAACTTCATTCTCTGGAAAATGATTATAAAAGTGAAATGCAAGTGGGAGAAATTTTAGGTGATTTCCTGGAAGAAGTTGAAAGAGCCAATTACCAGGCTAATGGTCGTCCAGGGAACAAACGAAATAGAACGCGAAAAGGGATTTGAATTCAAAATTATATAAGCATTTCCTTAGTATTGATATATTCTTATAATGTTCGTCATTATAAACTTAATGAACTAAATACGTTTTATATAATGAATATTATGAAATTACGAAAAAGAAGAAACGAAATTTTTTCTTTTAGCTATACACAGGAATGGCTCAATAGTGGGTATGAGCAACAACTGGATCCGGCCTTGCAATATATTCCGGCCCGCAATATCCAGATGTTAATAAAAATAATTTCAGAATATTTATGGATTCATCGCTTGATCGTTGGGGAATGCTACTTATGGGCAGAATAGCATTGACAAGGTTGAGGATGGAAAATAGAAACGAAAACTATTTATTTGAAACTGATTATCTGTTAGGGTTTTTGATCGAGACCCTATGGGAATCTAAGTTTTAAAGATTTTACGAAACCCATTAGCACGAAGTTAAATAAAACCTGAAAAAATAAAAGTGAAAAATAAAAACACAGTTATACTTAAAAAAAATAAAAGAGTATGGAAGGAAGTTTTTAAGAAAACGGACGTTTAATTAAAAAGTCGGTGTTGTGTTGTACCATTTACTTTGCTATTTCTCCGTCATTGCGTAGTAACTGTCTGTGAAATCCAACACAATCATTAGTTATGCCTTCACTTTTTTTCATCCAAACTATCGTTGAAAAAATCTTTGGGGTCATTTTGTAAACCCTGACTAAATTGATCTTTCTTCGACATTTCCAACTTGACGCACTAAACGATTTCAAAAAGCGCTAAAACTCACCGCTGTCGTGATCTAAAAAAAAGATAAAGAAATATTTTTTGGATAAAAAGCGGGAGGCCGAAAACCCAAAGTGACACAGAATTGAAGCAGTTGATACAAATTTCGCAGGGAAAGATGGATATTTTATTATAAATTGGGATATTGGATAAAAATTTATTTTTAATATTAAAAAAAATGGATCATTTAAAATTCATAAAATGGCCACCATCGCTTTAAAACCATTGTATCATCGTGGACAGGAATGCATTGGGATTTATTTTGAACGGAATGAGCTTTTGCAATCCATCATCCAAAAGCAGGCTGGTGGCAGGTGGAGCCGGACGAAAAAATGCTGGTATATATCATGTACTCAAAATAATTATGAAAAGTTTGCAAAAACTCTAAGTGGCAGGGTCATTTTAGAAACAGAAGAATTGAAAAAATATCTCTTAGAAAAGAAAAAGACTAACCTTGGGACATCACCGCCAAGCGGAAAGAAAATAATTGTACAAAAAGAAGTTGTACAAAAAAAAATAAAAAATATCGGCCCCATGCCAAATTACATTCATACAATAAGCCAGGAAAACAGGGAAGCGCTGCAACAATTTACCAGGCAACTCAATTTAAAAGCATACAGTCCGTCCACCATTAGAACCTACTCCAATGCGTTCACTCAATTTTTAAACACTGTAAAAGATAAGCCTGCCAAAGAATTCACCGTCTCACGACTAAAAGATTATTTGGAATATTGTTTTACAAAATTAAAATTGTCAGAAGCTACTTTGCATAGCAGAATTAACGCGCTGAAATTTTATTACGAACAGGTTTTGGGGAAAGAGAAATTTTTCTGGGAAATACCGCGGCCAAAGAAGCCGGATATACTTCCAAAAGTGATAAGTAAAGAGCGAATAGCTGATTTGATTAATTCTATTGAAAATGTAAAACACAGGACCATTATTATGCTTGCTTATGCCTGCGGCTTAACTTGCTATAGGTCTTTAACCTGGCCCTACCATAAATTGCTCCGGCAGCTTTCAGGTTTTTGGAATATAACTTATCCACTTTAAAATGTGAATTGTAAAAAGAAAAAAGAAGCAAAAAAGAAAAAGTAGTAATAGTAATAGTATTTTTAATTAGGGTCTGCTCATAAACTCGCCGGAGCCGATTTTATCATATTATAATTATATGATATGTTTGTTATCTCCCCTGATAAATTTTTCAAAATATTTTTTAGGAGCAATAGTAGGGACACAAGTGCCTGCCCCGTTAA
>DATLTG010000403.1:0-4157 GCA_035533735.1 Bacteroidia bacterium | reverse complement strand
CAAAATAACCATATTAAATGCAACAACTGGAGTTGCTACGCTTGATATGTCGAAGTTTGAAGTAGCACAAAATGCTCCAAATCCGTTTGATCAAACAACAAGTATTATTTATACAACACCTACTGCAACAACAATGACACTTTCAGTTTATAACGTGTTGGGTAAATTAGTTTATATGTCAAAATTTCAATCAGAAAATGGATACAATACGTATCAATTGTCTGCAAGTCAATTTCCTTCCGGAATTTATATGTATTCTTTAAGTAACGGAAAAACAAGTATCACTAAAAGGATGATTGTTGCCGGAAAATAATGCATCCTTTTGAAGTAACAATACTTGGTTGCAGTTCTGCAACACCTACTTCAAAACGTAATCCTACCGCTCAGCTTGTCAATCATGCTGAGCGGTTTTTTTTGATTGATTGTGCTGAAGGAACACAAGTTCAACTACGAAAATTCAAAATAAAATTCCAACGTATCAATCACATTTTTATCAGCCATTTACATGGAGATCATTATCTCGGATTACCTGGATTGCTTTCGAGTATGCACTTATTAGGAAGAACATCTGATTTACATATATATGCCAAAGCGGAAATCAAAGAAATCATAGATATTAATTACAAATATTCCGAAACACATTTGAATTTCAACCTTATTTATCATCCGCTGAGATATGATAAAAGCGAAGTCATTTATGAAGACGAAAAATTGTTTGTAAAAACAATATTGCTCAATCACAGAATACCTTGTTGTGGTTTTGTTTTCAGTGAAAAAGAAAATCAACGCACAATCAAAAAAGAAAAAATTGACGAATACGCCATTCCTATTTCCGAAATAAATAATATTAAAAACGGAAGCGATTATGTATCCGAAAGTGGAAAAATAATTTTGAATTCAGAACTAACAAATCCTCCTTCTGCTACAAGAAAATATGCATTTTGCTCAGATACCTGTTACGATGAAACCATTATCGAAGAAATTAAAAACGTAGATTTATTGTATCACGAAGCCACTTTTATGCAAAATATGTTGAAACGAGCGAAAGCGACATTTCATTCTACCGCTTCACAAGCTGCCGAAATAGCGCTAAAAGCAGATGTTGAAAAATTAATTATTGGACATTTTTCTGCGCGTTACAAAGATTTAGAACCATTATTAAATGAAGCAAAGTCTATTTTCCCGATTACCGTTTTGGCTGAAGAAGGAGAAAAATACAGTGTGTGAAAAATATTTTTGGAGGTGTGTTTTATATTCTTACTTTTGTCGTAATTAGTTTATTTAAAATTATTCTAAATAATGAAAAATATAAAAATCATAATTGCCGGAAACAACTACCTTTTAAGAAAAGGACTTGAATCAGTAATTAATGATTGTGTCGATTTTGAATTGATTACAGAAGCTCAACAGAAAGATGAACTGTTTGAAAAATTAAAATTATATCAAACTTCTGTTTTGATAATTGACTTCTCGAATTCGTTTTTTAAAACAGAAATTATAATTCAATTAAAGAAAAAATATCCGTCTTTGAATTTATTGGGAATAAACACACTTCAAGCTAAAAATGCTATTTCACAAGCATTGGAATTAGGGGTGGTTAATTATTTATTAACCGATTGCGATAAAGATGAAATTACAGAAGCGATTTACAAAACAGCATCCGAAGAAAAATTTTTATGCGGACAAATTGTAAATACAATGTTAACCGATAAACAGGATTTTTCTGAAAATATTCCATCTACTTCTTTTTGCAATGGAGTAAATATTACCGATAGAGAATTGGATATCATTAAGTGTGTTGCAGAAGGTTTTTCAAATAAAGAAATTGCCGAAAAACTTTTTTTGAGTACACATACTGTAACTACTCATCGCAAAAATATTATGTGTAAGTTAGGGATTAATAATACTGCTGGAATCGTTTTATATGCTGTTCGAGAAGAATTAATTTCTCCCAATAAATTTCTTTTTTCTTCCGAAAATTAAAATACCTTTTTTAAGGTATTGTCCTCTTTTTTTTATGCCCATACTTTTGTCGAAAAAATTATTTATAATAATTCTAAATAAAGTATTCGATGAAAAAAATAAAAATTTATGCGCTTTTTTGTTGTGTAATAATTAAAACAGGAATTTGTTTTGGGCAGACTGGAAATTTAAAAGGCAATGTAAAAGATAGCACGGGAAGAGCAATTCCGAACGCAATCATTCTTATAGAAAATACCAATTACATTACACAAAGTAATGAAGAAGGGAAATATAAATTTGACAATTTACCTATCGGAAAATACACACTTTTAGGAAGTTTAACAGGTTGTCAGCCTATCTCAAAAAATATTACTATAAGTGCAAATAACACTTACGAACTCAACTTTATTTTAATTGGCAAAATTAATTTTTTGAATGAAGTTGTTATTAATGGCGTTCACACGATTAGCGGAATGGGACATTTAGCAGAAGTTCACGATGGCGTAATTTATTCGGGTAAAAAAAACGAAGTACTTATATTGGATAGTCTTAATGCAAATACTGCCGAAGACAATCCCAGACAAGTATTGGGAAGAGTTCCCGGATCTAATTATTCAGAAACAGAAGGAGGCGGATTTCCTTCAAATGGAATTGGATTTCGCGGATTAAATCCAACCCAATCAATAGAAACAAATACGCGCGAAGATGGTTATAATATAACAGGTGATATTTTCGGTTATCCAGAATCGTATTACTTGCCACCACTTGAAGCTGTTGAGCGTATTGAAATTACAAGAGGTGCTTCTGCTTTGGAATTTGGACCTCAATTTGGAGGTGTTGTTAATTACATTGTAAAAAGTGGACCTTCTGATAAACCATTTGAATTTACAACTTCACAAACTGCCGGAAGTTATGGTTTGATGAATTCTTTTAACTCGATTGGAGGCACTTATAAAAAATGGGATTATTACGCATTTGTTGAAGGAAAATATTCTTCCGGTTGGAGACCAAATTCAGATTATCAACAAGTTACCGGTTTTGGTAGATTGGAATATCAAGCTAACAAAAAATTTAAAATTGGATTGGAATATTCTTTATTAAGAAATAAATTACACATGCCTGGCGGATTGGACGATGTTGAATTTAATCAAAATCCCGATCAATCTTTTAGAACCAGAAATTGGTTAACAACACCTTGGAATATTCTCGCATTAACAGCTGAATATAAACTGAGCAATCAATCCGAACTTTATTTTCAATCTGCTGAAAATTTTAGTTCAAGAAGTATTGTTTGGCGAAACGAAGATGGTGGTCCAGAATCTATGGATACAATAAATCCTGTCACATTAACATTTCAACCGCGAGAAATAATACACGAATATTTTAAAAATTCCACCAACGAATTACGTTCGGTAAGTTTTTATAAAATGGGCAAACAAACGAATGTAATTGATGCCGGTGCGAGGCTTTTTTACGGATGGATGAAACGACAAAGTGGAGGTGTTGGCACAACAAATAGTAATTTTGATTTTAGAGATTCTGCAAATTATTATTCTAAAAATATTTCTTTCACTACACTTAATGTCGCATCTTATATTGAAAATATTTTTCATTTTGGGAACCGACTTTCCATTACTCCCGGCTTTAGATTTGAGTATATAAAATCATCTGCAATAGGTTATGTTACGGATGATGACGATTCCATTATCAATGTAAATGAAAGTAAACCCAGATACATTCCTTTGGCTGGTTTAGGAATTCAGTTTAAAACGACTGCAACTACCAATATTTATGCCAATATTTCGCAAGCATATACACCAATTGAATATTCTTTTTTATATCCGCTTGGTTTGGATACAAATGCAAGAATTGATCATAATTTAAAAGATGCTTATGGTTATAATGCTGATTTTGGTTGGCGCGGAAGCTTTAAAAATATTTTCAATTTTGATATTGGCGGATTTTATATGGCTTACAACAATGCTATTGGTTTCGAAGATTTAAAAGATGCCAATGGAAATACGTATTCCTACGAAACAAATGTTGCCGATGCAGCTCATTATGGAGCCGAAACTTACGTAGAATTAAACATTACCAAATTATTTTCGCAACATTCTAAAATAGGAAACATTAGTTTTTTTAATTCATTTGCCTACGATAACGCTACTTATATAAATGGAATGTATAAAGGAAAT
>DATLTG010000402.1:0-6823 GCA_035533735.1 Bacteroidia bacterium | reverse complement strand
GTTTAGATTTATTTATGTCGAGACGATTGCCAAACGGGCGTTGGGGAATTCCTGTAAACTTAGGTTATCCCATTAATACATATAAAGATGAGAATAGTATTTTGGTAGATCCGGACGGACATTTAGCTTATTTCGCATCCGATAGAGCAGGTGGTTTTGGAAATTTAGATTTGTATTCTTTCGATCTTCCGGAAGTCGATCAGCCAAATAAAATTACGTATGTAAAAGGAAAAGTTTACGACAGTAAAACGCATAACCCGTTGGATGCCGATTTTGAATTGATTGATTTGGCAACTGCTAAAACGGTTGTGGAATCGCAATCGAATGTGGGCGATGGAAGTTTTTTAGTTTGCTTGCCGCTTAATAAAGATTACGCATTGCAAGTTTCGCGAAAAGGTTATTTGTTTTATTCTGAAAATTTTTCGTTGAAAAATATTGATGTTTCAAAACCGTATTCGCTCGATATTCCTTTGCAGCCAATTGATACCGGAGCAGTGGTTCAGTTGAAAAATGTTTTTTTTGAAACCAATAAATACGATTTGAAAGATGAATCGCGTGTGGAACTCGGAAAATTAATTGCCTTTTTAAATGCAAATCCAACATTAAAAATTCAATTGAGCGGACATACCGATAATGTCGGAAAGCCGAAAGACAATATGATTTTGTCTAACAATCGCGCCAAAGCAGTTTACGATTATTTGATTCAACATGGCATTGCTGAAAACCGTTTGACTTATCGCGGTTATGGCGATACCAAACCCATTACTACCAACGACACGCCCGAAAATAGAGCGAGAAATAGAAGGACGGAATTTAAAGTTACAGGGTTTTAAAAGAAGATTCCTGCACTTATTCCCTCTAAGCACAGCTTAGCGGGTACGCTGCTTATTAATTGATAATGAAGAATTTCTTAATTACTTCAAAATAACTTTCCAACCTTCAACTTTTCAACTTTAAAACTTTCTTCTCTTTATTTTTCGAAAGCTTGTTCAATATCCCAAATAATATCGTTGTAATTTTCAACACCAATGGAGAGGCGTATTAATTTTTCGGTAATATGCATTTCCTTTCTGTGTATTGGATCAACGCCAATGTGAGTCATGGTTGCAGGATGTTCTGCTAAAGATTCGGTGCCACCTAAACTAACCGCTAATTTTATCAATTTCAAATTATTGAGAAATTTAAATGCTTCTGCTTCTCCACCTTTTATATCGAATGAAAGCATCGCACCAGCCGAAGTATATTGTCTTTTATAAATTTGATATTCTTTTGAATCTTTCGGTATTAAACCCAGAAAATAAACTTTTTCTACTTTCGGATGCTTATTTAAAAACGCAGCTACTTGTTCGGCATTAATAGCTTGTTGTTCCATTCTTACTTTTAATGTTTCCAAGCTACGCATCAATAACCAGCCAGTGTGTGGCGAAGCCATGTTTCCCAAAAATGTTCGCAATGTTTTTACGCGTTTCATCACTTCTTTGCTTCCGCAACAAGCTCCTGCAATCACATCGCTGTGTCCGCCAATATATTTGGTAGCCGAGTAAAGCGAAAAATCAGCTCCGTGTTTTAACGGCTTTTGCCACAAAGGTCCCATATAAGTATTGTCCACTGCTACAAAAACTTTTTTTTCTTTTGTACTATATTTATCAGCAACAGCTTTACATGCTTCAATATCTATCAACGCATTGGTTGGATTGGCGGGCGTTTCCATATAAATAAAAGCCAAACGATTTGCCATTCCAGAATCTTCAATCATTTTTTCCAACTCATCATTTTCTTGTCCGGGTTTAAAAGAAATGGAGTGAATGCCAATCTTCAAAAGAAAATCGCGAATAAAATGATCGGTTCCTCCGTAAAGTGGCGTGCTGTATAACAACAAATCTCCAGGTTTTAAAAACTCTAATAAAACCGTTGAAATTGCAGACATTCCACTTTCAAAAACGGCACATTCTTCGGCTCCGTCCCAAAGTGTTAATCTGTTTTCTAAAATTTCTAAATCCGGATTATTGATTCGGCTGTAAATAAGTCCGAGTTCTTCATCCGCACCTTTTTCGCGTAAGCCATAAGCTACTTCAAAGAATGCTTTTCCTTCTTCTGCATTTTTAAAAACAAAAGTGGAAGTTTGAAAAATAGGCGATTTTATAGAACCTTCCGAAAGTGAAGGTTTGTAACCGTACGACATCATTAAGCTTTCCGGTTTAAATGTGTGATCTTTTTCCATAATATTTTTTTAAGTTTTGTGAAGTCTATAAAAGACTTTTAAAATAAGGCACTACAAAGGTGCAGTTTTTATTTTTTATTCAAACGATTTTATTGACAGAAAAAAATAATACATTAGCCTACATAATGTTAAATTTTACACTGATTTTAAATACACGTAATATGAAAAATAGTCAGCAAGCTCAATTAGTTTTATCAAGTACTGATTTACAAAAAGAAATGTCGTTTTTTACGAAAATTGGTTTTCGCTTAGATCAAATTTATCCTGCCGATAATCCGCAAGTAGCCATCATGTCGGGATATAATATTTCATTAAAAATAGATTTGAAAAGTAATGCTGAAAAAGCCACCATTCATATTTTAGCCGATAATCCTGAAAAAGTAAACGAGGGCAAACTTTCTTTTACTGCTCCAAATGGAACTACATTTAAAATTTTTCCAACATCTGTACCTTTAACAATTCCTAAAGCACCTCAAAAATTTGAAGTCAGAAAAATGTCGGGAAACGAAACTTGGATAATTGGAAGAGCAGGAATGTTGTATCGTGATTTAATTCCCGACCGATTAAATGGAAGTATTATTGCTTCACATATTCACATCCCGAAAGGTGGACCAGTTCCAGATATGGTTCATTATCACACAGTGGGTTTTCAACTTATTTTTTGTTACAACGGTTGGGTGAAAATTGTTTACGAAGATCAAGGTGAACCATTTATTTTAAATGCTGGAGATTGTCTCATTCAACCACCCGAAATAAGACATCGCGTTTTAGAAGCATCCGATGATTTGCAAGTAATTGAAATTGGTGTTCCGGCTGAACATATTACAACCATTGATTATGAAATGGAATTGCCCAATGCTATTTACAATCCCGAAAGAAAATTTAACGGACAAAAATTTTGTCGGCATATTGAAAAGGAAGCAAAGTGGCAGCTTTGGAAATGCGAAAATTTTATATTTAGAGATACCGGAATTGCTGAAAATTCAAATGGTGTTGCCTCTGTAATTGTTGCAAAGCCAACAAATAAATCAACAACAAATAAAACAGTTCATCAAACAAATATTTTATTTTGTTTTGTGATGAACGGAAAAACAACATTGGAAGTAGATGGCTATCCAGCAACTAACTTAGCAAAAGGAGATGCTTTTGTAATACCTCAAAATACAAATTATCAATTTAGTGAGTTCGATACTAATTTAGAATTGTTGGAAGTTTCTATTCTTTAATTTTTGCTTTGAAAAAAAAGAAAATTGCGTTTGCGCTATTCGAATTATATATACATTAGCAGCGGTTATCAAACATATTTAAAGTGAGCCAAAGCGTTTCTGTTTCCGAAAAAGTAGAACATTCCTATACGCATCCTATCGCTTTTTTGGTGTTGGTATTGCCATTTGGTGTGGTTGGCGGATACATTACCGTTGCTTATGCGTATCTTTTTTCTCAAGCCGGAATTTCTACCGATGTAATTGCAGCTCTTATTGCAGCAAGTCTTTTTCCGCACGTAATTAAATTTTTATGGGCACCACTTGTTGATACTACACTTACTTTAAAAAAGTGGTACATATTATCAAGTATTGTAACGTCAGCGGGTATTTTAGTAACAGGAATTTTGCCTATTAAAGAATCCAGTATTCCGCTTTTAACCATTATTGTTGTTATTACTAATGTGGCAGTTTCTTTTTTAGATATTGCTGTAAATGGATTGGCAGCTTACGATACTCCTGAAGATAAAAAAGGAAAAGCGGGTGGTTATCTACAAGCCGGAAACCTTGGTGGTGCTGGCGTTGGCGGTGGAGTAGGACTTTGGCTGACACAACATTTAGCAAATACTTGGATGGCAGCAGCTATTCTGGCTGTTTCTTGTTTTCTTTGTTGCTTCGCACTCTTTTTTGTAAAAGAAGCGATATCAACTGTGCGCGCAGTAAAAATGAAAGAAACGTTCCAAAATCTTTTTAAAGATATTTGGGTTACTATAAAAGCAAAGCTCGGATTTTTGGCTTTATTTTTATGTTTTCTGCCAATCGGAACTGGAGCTGCATCTAATTTATGGTCGGCTATTGCTGGCGATTGGCAAGCAAGTGCAAATACTGTTGCTTTTGCAACCGGCATTATGAGTGGCATTATAACTGCTGTTGGATGTTTGTTAGGTGGCTGGATTTGCGATAAAATAGATCGGCAAAAAGCATACATTATTTTTGGAGTAACCGAAATTTTATGTTCCATTGGAATGGCTTATTCGCCACATACACAACTGATGTACATTGTTTGGACAACCTTATATTCCTTTTCATTAGGATTATGTTACGCAGGTTTTACGGCATTTGTTTTGGAGGCAATTGGCAAAGGAGCAGCCGCCACAAAATATACAGTTTATGCATCCATTTCAAATGCGCCCATAACGTATATGACTATTGTAGATGGTTGGGCTCACACCAAATACGGACCAACAGGAATGCTTAATATCGAATCCTTGTTTGGTGTTATTGGTATTATTTTATTTTTTGTAGTGCAGAAATTAGTACGAGCAAAAAAAATTGTTGCTGAAAAAGGGTAATGGTTGGTGTTTTTAATTACGCTTCAACCGATTCTTTCTGCAATTCCTCTCTTAAAACTTGTTTTAATTTATTTGTACAATCCGAAGGATTGGAATATTTATAGCAAAATAAATTTAAAATGATATTCGACTCCAGCGGAGTCGTACCAATATTTGCAATAAAATAACTAAAAACATTGCACCTTTTCAGGGTTTCCGATAAAAAAAATCCAACTCATTTCTCAGCTACTTTTAATTATTTGTACAATCTGAAGAAATGAATTTATTTCCCAAAAAATAAATTTTAAAATTATAAATTATAAAAAGTACAATTACAACTTTTATTGACAAAGAAAATGTTGTAGAGCAACTACAATAAAGAGAACAAAAGTTTGCCTTTTATGTTTTCACACAATCCAATATGCCTTTAAATACCTTAAACAATGATTGTTTCTACATAAAAAAAAGCGGAGAAGTTTCTCCGCTTTTTACCGAAAAATCGGTTATGCTTTATTTGCAATAAAAATAACTTTTTATTGTATGCGCGTTATCACCAAAGTTGCAGAAACAGGATTTGTACCTCCGGCAAATGGAGTTACAGTAAGAGCCGTTGAACTGCCAGATGGATTATTTAAACTCAAAATACTATTTACAGAAGTTGTAGTAATTAAACAATTGCCTGTAATTTGAGAAGTACCTGTTGCACGTCCAACTACTGTATAGGGAATTTCTGTGCCATTGAGCACTAAATCAAGTTGACCAGCTTCAGAAATACTAACTTGCCAGTTAACCCTATAAGTACCTATAGCAGCTAATTGAAACGTATTTGAGGTTAAACGCGTAATGGTACCACTTACTGGTCCATCCTGAGGAAATTCAACCGATGCACCTGATGCAACTGTGGCTGTATTATCATTTGGCATCATTGCATAAAATTCTGCAAATGCCAATACACCACCACCTGCTGAGGGTATCTCGCTGCGAACTTGTGCGATGGAATCGCCCAAAGCAGTTTTAGTTGCAAAACTGCTTAAATTCTGGTCGCCTGTATTTGTGCCTGAAAGATTACTTAAATGGGTAATGTCGGTAGCGGTAATATTGGCTGCCTGACTGCTTGTGTAAACGGGATCGGTTTCGGTAATTGTTCCCGTAATTGTTTCAGCTGTTTTGGCATGCAAAGCATAAGGAACGCTTAATAGTTGGCTCGTTCCAGTAATAGTGTAACTGGTGCCACCTGTTGGGTCAGTTTCCGTTTTAATGAAATAAGGTCCGTTTGACCAGTCGATTGCTGAAAATGTACCGGAAACAACTGTTCCTGATCCAATTTCTATACTTACTAAACCATTTGCATTGCTTGTAGGTGTTTGTGTTTCTACATAAACGGCTGTTCCACTTGATGAACCTTGTAAAATACTAATTTGCATACCCACAGCTGTAGAGGTTACTAAGGCATTACTTCCGTTACGCACAACGGCTTGATAACTCATTTTTTCTGGTGACTGAGCAAATACACTTGTCGTTAATAATATAGCTGCTAAAATTGTTGTTATTTTTTTCATAATTTTAAATTGTTAGTTTTTTTTCTATTGTTAATTTCCGACATGCTTTGTTATCGGGACTAAATCGGCTACGTGTTTTATAAAAACAGACTGCCTCATTTAATTTTAATGATTTTAAATGTTTGTACTTTTTTATTGTCTTCAATCACATGAACAAAATAAGTAGCTGTTGGCAAACCGCTCATGTTAATTTGCGTTTTGGCTCCAGCAATTGTTTCGCTACTTAGTAATTTACCTTGCATGTCAAAGAGTTGATAACTTAACTTTTTGTTGTTATAATCTTGTACTTGTAAGGTTAAATTATTTGCTGTTGGATTTGGAAATACAGAAAGCGAAATCGTTAATTTGGTTTCCTTAATACCAACAGTGTAAATTTCATAAGCTTGTTGAACGCCTTGGCTTACGCTTCCCGTAGAATCGCTATTGGTTGTGTAAACTACTTGTCCAACACTGTAAGCAACAGTTCCTCCACTGCCCGAAGCATTACCTCCTGTTGCATTTACGCTTTCT
>DATLTG010000401.1:0-6575 GCA_035533735.1 Bacteroidia bacterium | reverse complement strand
TGATTATAATAATCAGCGCATCCGAAAAGTAAATACTTCTGGCATAATCACAACCATTGCTGGTAACGGCACTGCTGGTTATGCTGGTGATGGTTCAGCAGCTACGGCAGCTAAGCTCAACTATCCATTTGGATTAGCAGTAGATGTTTCCGGAAATGTATATATAGCTGATCTGAGCAATAATGTTATCCGTAAAGTGAATACTTCCAGTATTATTTCAACTATTGCCGGAAATAATACTGCTGGTTATAGCGGTGACGGATCGGCTGCTACTATGGCGGAACTCGATAAACCTGCTGCAGTATGTGTAGATGGATTTGGAAATATATATATAGCAGATGCTACTAATAATCGTATTCGTAAAGTAATGACTTCTGGTATTATCACTACTATTGCCGGAAATGGAACAGCAGGTTACAGTGGCGATGGCTCAGTTGCTACTTTAGCAGAACTCAATATCCCTTATGGAGTATCAGTAGATGCATCCGGAAATGTGTATGTTGGAGATCAAGCAAATAATCGTATTCGTAAAATCAATAATTCTAATATCATTAGTACCATTGCAGGTAATGGTACTGCCGCATATAGTGGTGATGGAGGAACTGCAACGTCAGCAGAATTCAATAAACAGGAAGGAATAGCGATTGATGCGCATGGATATATATATATTGCCGATACATATAATCATCGCATTCGTAAATTAACACCTTCGCCAATAGCATATTTTACAGCCAATCCTACTTCTGTTTGTGCAGGAAGTACAGTTCAATTTACAGATACATCTTCAGGAAATCCAACCACTTGGCAATGGACATTTACAGGTGGTACACCTTCAAGTTCCACTTCACAAAATCCATTAATAACCTATTCAACTGCTGGAAATTACGATGTTAAGTTAAAAGTAAGCAATAGTGTAGGAGCAGATAGTATTACGAAAACAAATTATATTTATGTCAATCCATTACCAACTGTAACAGTAAATTCACCAACTATTTGTAGTGGAACTAGTACAACTTTAACAGCGGTCGGAACAACAACTTATTCATGGATTTCTTATTCATGGAGTACAGGCTCAGCAACAGATACAACAATTGTTTCGCCAACAACAACAACAAATTATACTGTAACAGTTACTGATCCAGGTTGTAGTAATTCTGCGGTAGCAACAGTAACTGTAAATCCAATTCCAACAATAACCTTAACAGGTAATGACAGCGTTTCATTAGGTCATCAAGATACCTTAACTGCAACGGGTGGAGGTTCATACCTTTGGACAACAGGTTCCACAAATGATACAACCATTGTATCTCCAACAACAGCAACTGTTTACAAAGTAACTGTAACCAATAGTTTTGGTTGTACTGCGGTAGATTCTTTTAAAGTTTCTATAAGAATTATTACCACAGGAATAGCTACTTTATCAGAAAATAACAGCACAAATTTGTATCCAAATCCTGCAACAACAAATCTGTCGTTGAGCTTTACCATGCAAGGCAAAGCAACAAATGCTACGATAAATGTATTTGACGATACAGGTAAATCAATGATGGAAAAAAATACAGAAATTAGCAAAAAAAACGTTGCCGATAGACATCAGCCAATTATCACCAGGAATTTATTTTGTCAAAATAACTACTGCCAAAACTTCTCAAACAATTAAGTTTGTGAAAACAGACAGGTAAAAAAATAATTGATAATGGAGAATTGAAAATTGATAGTTTAATTAAAACGTCCCGAAAAATTTTTTTTCGGGACGTTTTTTTTGAATTTTTGTGAATGATAAATTCTAATTTCGTTAAAAATTAATTTTCCAAACACTTTTATTTCTACTTTTGAATCCGAAATAGATTATCTAAATGTAAATCAAAAAAAATATTTTTAAATGAGTTTTATAGGAAGCATACAAGCCAGACAAATCCTTGATTCGAGAGGAAATCCAACCATTGAAGTTGATGTAATAACAGATAGCGGAACACTTGGTCGCGCTGCCGTTCCATCTGGTGCATCAACTGGAATTCACGAAGCGGTTGAGTTACGCGATGGAGACAAAGGAATTTATTCTGGCAAAGGCGTTTTGAAAGCCGTAAATAACGTAAATACTGTTATTCTGGAAGAATTGAAAGGACAATATATTTTTGATCAAAATTTGATTGACAAAAAAATGATTGCTTTAGATGGAACTGAAAATAAAGGAAATTTAGGTGCAAATGCTATTTTGGGAGTTTCGTTAGCAGTGGCAAAAGCGGCTGCTGAAGAAGCGCGCCAATCGCTGTATCGCTATGTTGGCGGTGTAAATGCGAACACGCTTCCTATTCCGATGATGAATATTATTAACGGAGGTTCGCATGCAGATAACAGTATCGATTTTCAGGAATTTATGATTATGCCTGCCGGTGCAGCTTCTTTTAGTGAAGCTATTAGAATGGGAGTGGAGGTTTTTCATCAATTAAAAAAAGTATTAAAAGATAAAGGTTATTCAACTAATGTTGGAGACGAAGGTGGTTTTGCACCTAATTTAAAATCGAACGAAGAAGCTATTAAAGTAGTTTTGAAAGCGATTGAAGATGCAGGTTATAAACCTGGTGAAGATATTTACATTGCTTTAGATCCGGCTTCCTCCGAATTTTATATCGAAAAAGAAAAGAAATATCATTTAAAAAAATCAACAGGAGATAAATTATCTGCTTCTGAAATGATTGATTTTTGGGCAGATTGGGTGAAAAAATATCCAATCATTTCTATCGAAGATGGTTTGGCAGAAGATGATTGGGGCGGATGGAAATTGATGACCGATAAACTCGGAAAAAAAATTCAGTTGGTTGGCGATGATTTATTTGTTACCAATGTAAATCGTTTAAAACAAGGAATTGATAAAGGAGTTGCGAATTCAATTTTGGTGAAAGTAAATCAAATAGGAACGCTTACCGAAACGATTAATGCTGTAAACATGGCATACACTAATTCTTATACAGCTGTTATGAGTCATCGTTCGGGCGAAACAGAGGACAGTACAATTGCAGATTTAGCAGTTGCTTTAAATACAGGAATGATAAAAACCGGTTCTGCTTCGCGTTCCGACAGGATTGCAAAATACAACCAGTTGCTTCGAATTGAAGAAATGTTAGGCGAATCAGCTAAGTTTTTAGGAAAAGATTTTAAGTATATCAAAAAATAAATTTTGAAATTGAAAATTAACTGTTAATTTTATCAAATTCATAATACAAAATAATTGAAAAAATATATCAAGACAATATGGACACGTTAAAAGAAAAATTTGCAGCTAAGGCATTGCCAATGGCTGCCGAAGTAAAAGCCTTAATTAAAGAACACGGAGATAAAAAACTGGGCGAATACACCGTTGCTCAAGTGTATCAAGGTATGAAAGGGATGATTGGAATGGTTACTGAAACATCCAAATTAGATCCAGAAGAAGGTATTCGTTTTAGAGGATTTACTATTCCTGAATTACGCGAAAAACTCCCCAAAGCACCAGGTGGTATGGAACCATTACCGGAAGGTGTTTTTTATTTAATGTTGTTAGGAGAACTTCCTACTCAAGAAGAAGTAATAAACATTGGTAATAATTGGGCGCGCAGAAGTATTGTTCCAAAACACGTATTCGATTTGTTAGATGAATTACCTGCAGCAACACATCCAATGACAATGTTTAGTATTGGCGTTATGGCGATGCAAACTGAATCTCTTTTTGCCGCTGCTTATAAAAAAGGAATTAGTAAAAAAGATTATTGGGATTATACTTACGAAGATTCTATGAATTTAATTGCTCGCTTACCAAGAGTTGCGGCATATATCTATCGTAAAAAATATAAAGACAATGTTCATATTGAACCAGATCCGAAATTAGATTGGGCAGCAAATTTTGCACACATGTTGGGTTATGAAAAAATAGATATGCAACGTTTAATGCGTTTGTATCTTACTATTCATGCGGATCATGAAGGTGGAAATGTTTCTGCACACGCTACACATTTAGTTGGTTCTGCTTTAAGCGATCCATATCTTTCTTTTGCTGCTGGAATGAATGGATTAGCAGGTCCTTTACATGGTTTAGCAAATCAAGAAGTTTTGATGTGGATATTAAAATTACGTGAAGAATTAGGTGGCGGATTACCAACAAAAGAACAAATTGCTGCTTATATTAAACAAACGTTAGAAGCAGGAAAAGTAGTTCCAGGTTACGGACACGCAGTATTGCGAAAAACAGATCCTCGTTTTATTGCACAACAAGAATTTTACAAAACTTATATTAAACAAGATGACGTTTGCGAAATTGTTCAATTAATTTATCAAGTAGCACCACCAATTTTAGAAGCTACTGGAAAAATTAAAAATCCTTGGCCAAATGTAGATGCACATTCTGGGGCTTTGTTATTACATTATGGAATGACAGAATACGAATTTTATACTGTAATGTTTGGTGTTTCCAGATCATTGGGAGTACTTGCTTCCTTAATTTGGGATAGAGCTCTTGGTCATCCGTTAGAAAGACCAAGTTCTGTTACAACCGATGGTTTGAAAAAGAAAATTGGCGTTTCGGTTTAAGTTTTCTTTAAAGTTTATTTTTAAAATCTCCGGAAAAATTTTTTTCGGAGATTTTTTTTCAAAATGTTTTTGTCTTGTCTAAAAATGAATATGACAAACGAAATGCATTTTCATTTCAAAAATTAAAATGTGTAATATTGAAAAAATATTTTTCTGATGAAAGGAATGTTTCTCGAAAATATAAAAATTTCGCTCAACTCTATTAAAGGTCAGTTGTTGCGCACTATTCTTACTGCTTTAATAATTGCAATTGGAATATGGGCATTGGTGGGCATTTTAACAGCTATTGATGTGATGAAAGCGTCCATTAATTCTAATTTTACAAGTATGGGCGCGAATACATTTACCATTCGGAATAGAGGTGCAAATGTTCAAATCGGAAAAAGAGGAAAACGTCCGAAACCCTTTCGTCCCATATCTTACGATGAAGCTGAAAATTTTATTAAAAACTTTGATTTCCCTGCTATTGCTTCTGTTTCTACAACTGCATCTAATACAGGAACTCTTAAATATGAGTCGCAGCAAAGTAATCCAAATATTGAAGTAATTGGTGGAGACGAAAACTATTTGCCTACATCGGGTTACGAAATTGGAAGTGGCCGAAATTTTTCTGCACAAGATGAATTGGATGCGAATCATGTTGTTGTTATTGGGAATGATTTAATTTCAGTGCTTTTCAAAAACAATGAAAACCCATTGGATAAAGTCATTTCAATAGGTCCCGGAAAATATAAAATTATTGGTGTTTTAAAATCAAAAGGAACAAGTATGGGTTTTGGAGGCGATAAAGTGTGTATTATTCCATTGAGCAATGCACGTCAATATTTTCCCGATCCGGATATGTCTTATACCATAAATGTGTTGGGAAAAAGCACACAACAGTTGGATGGCGCTATTAATGAAGCCACCGGAGTTTTCCGAATAGTGCGCAAAGTTCCTTTGGGAGAAGAAAATAATTTCGAAATTGTGAAAAGCGATAATTTAGCAAATATGCTTATTGATAATATTAAAAAAGTTACCAGTGGAGCTGCTGCTATTGGTATAATTACATTATTAGGAGCTGCTATTGGTTTGATGAATATCATGTTGGTTTCAGTAACCGAACGCACGCGTGAAATTGGTATTCGTAAAGCTATTGGTGCAACCGCAAAAGATATTCGCAACCAGTTTTTGATGGAAGCCATTGTAATTTGTCAGTTAGGAGGTTTGTTCGGAATTTTATTCGGAATAGCAACCGGAAATATTATTTCTCTGCAGTTCGGCATTGGATTTATTGTTCCTTGGGAATGGATTTTTTCAGGAATTGGATTGTGTATTTTTGTTGGAATTATTTCCGGAATTATTCCTGCGCTTAAAGCTGCTAAATTAGATCCGATAGAAGCGTTACGGTTTGAATAAATTCAGAAATAAGAATTCTCTATTGTTATTAAAAAAATATTTTTCAAATAACAAAAATTACTTTATTACCATGACTAACTGCACTTCCCTTTTTTATTTAATTATTATTGCATCTTTATTTTCTTGTAAAAACGGAGGTCAGCAAAAGTCTTTTGCAAATAAGGACAGCATATTACGTAATGCATCAATGGAAGATTCTGTGAAAAGCAAATCCAATCGTGATAGCCTGTTACATCGTAAATCTTCAAATGAGATTGCAAATGATAAGACTCAGAATATTGATGATAGTCTTGCAAATTCAATTGTTCCGTCCAAAATAAAATTTAATTTTTTTGCTTTACGAAAAATTGTTTTAAAAGAACCTTTTAGTTCTGAAGAAGCACTGCAAAAATTATTTCCAGGACATTATTATAAACTTGAGGTGCCGTATGCTGATAAAGATACTATTTCACTGGTTGCTTGGTCGTGTCCAGATTGTCCGAAACATAAATTTTTTGGCTATTTTTCAGATGATTCCTTAGAGATATTTCCTTTGAAAGATAGTAATGAAACTCGTATTGCAGACACGTTACAATTTAAAGACGACAATGGGAAAAGGAATATCATTTTATCCT
>DATLTG010000400.1:0-2481 GCA_035533735.1 Bacteroidia bacterium | reverse complement strand
CACGCGGAAAAAAGGCATAATGAAAAGTTTCCACAATTGAAGACATTGGATTGGCTAAAACTAACATCCTAAATTTTCCTTTTGGCAAAGACAAAGGGTAAATTACTGGAGTAGCATACATAAGCAATTGAATGCCAAAAGCAATAAGGTAAGTTAAATCACGATATTTGGTTGTTAAAGATGAAAATATAATTCCGAAACCAAGTCCTAAACCAGCCATCACAATTATGAGATACGGAATTAATAATAGGTAAATTGAAAAATGAAAAGAAAAATTTTTGAACAAAATAAAATAAACAAGTACCGAAATAAAAAGTAAAAATTGTATTAAAAAGCTTATCAAGCTGCTTATGATAAAAGAAATTGGAGCAACTAATCTCGGAAAATAAACTTTTCCGAAAATAGCTGCATTTGAAACAAACGTAGTAGATGTTTTATTAAAACAGGTAGAAAAATAATTCCAAACAGTTAGTCCTGAAAGATAAAACAAAGCACCTGGAATACCATCTGTTGAAATTTTAGCAATGCCACCAAAAACAACCATAAACATAATAGTAGTTAAAATAGGTTGTATCACAAACCAAGCCGGACCTAAAATAGTTTGTTTATATACAGATACAAAATCTCTGCGAACAAATAACATTACCAAATCGCGGTAACGCCAAACATCCTTTAAATGTATATCAAACCACCCAGAATGAGGTTTCACAACCAATGACCATTCCTTATTTTCATCTGTATTTTTATTGCTCACAAAAAATATTTTTTTGAAATTTATTTTTTATCTCCGTAGCCATAATTTCCGCCATAACCGTACCCATAACCATATCCATAAGCATAACGGTTATAATAATATTTTGATTTTTTGCGCTTAACACCATTTAAAATAAGTCCCAGATTTGTAATCTTATTATTGGCAACTATTTCATTTGCATTAGAAACAGATTCTCTGTAAGCAGATTTTGTATTGATTACATACAAGTTAATATCTGCAAATTTCATTAGTGCAAGTGCATCTGAAATCAAACCAACAGGTGGTGTATCTATTATAACATAATCATAGTTTGCTTTTCCGTATTCTATTATTTCCTTCATTCGCTTCGAGAGAATTAACTCAGAAGCATTTGGAGGAAGTGGACCTGATAAAAGAACATCTAAATTTTCAATACTACTTTTTAATATACATTCCTGAATAGTACTTTTTCCAATTGCAATGGTTGAAATACCAATGTCGGAAGTTAGATTTAATGCTTTATGTACACGAGGTTTGTGCAAATCCAATTCGAGTAATAAAACTTTTCTTTCAGATTTAGCTAAAATACTTGCTAAATTAACGGAGCAAAAAGTTTTTCCTTCACCAGGTACATTCGATGTAATCAAAATTATTTTTGAAACTACATCTGTATCCATGTATTGCAGATTTGTTCTTATGGTACGGAAAGACTCAATTACTGGTGATTTTGGGTTATTTTCAACAGTAACCAGTATATCTTTTATTCCCGAATCAAATAAAATTTCTCCTAAAATTGGCAATGATGTCTTTTCTTTTAATTCTTCTATACTTTCAATTTTTTCAAAAAACACAGTCCTAATAAACACAATTATTAAACTTAAAATAACACCGACACCCATAAACATATATGTTATTTTCGCTTTCTGTGGAGACACAATTCCCATCGATCGAGGAATCTCTATAATATCTTTATCAGGAATAATTGTTGCTTTTGAAATAATGGTGCTTGCTCTTTGCTGTAATAAAAATTCATACATTTTTTCATTAACGTCCATATCACGCTCAATCTTTAAAAGACCACTTTGTTTTTCTGGAATATTTTTTATATTGTTGGTATAATCACTGATTTGTTTATTAACATCCGCAATTTGGGCTTTTGTTGCACTTCTAGAATTACCAATGTAAATCAATAAATTACTTTTTAATAACTTTATTTTTTCATCCAAATTTTTTATGTTTTGGTTTACATCTGTTGCACCAGTTAAAACAGAATTTCTCTCAATTTGCATACTATACAGCTCACTTACGCTTGTTTTCAAAAATGGATCGGTACTCATTGCAGTAGTAATTGGAGGCAAAAATTCAGGATCTTTATTTTCAATAATATAATTATCCAACGCATTCAAAGCACCAACTTGTAGTTGTAATGTAGATTTCGTATCATCAAAATGGCTCAACTTCTTAAAATAATCGTCTTCTTCTTTGTTAAGATCTAAAATATTTTTCTTTTCCTTATAATTTTGCAATTCTGTTTCAACACTATCCATAATATCATTCACTTCCACCATTTGTTTATCAATGTAAAAAAGTGTATTCTCATTTATTTTTAGGTTAGTTTTTAACGAATTTTCCATATAAACTTTGGATAACGTGTCTAAAAAGGCAGCTGCTCTCTGAGGAATATTATCTGTAAGGGATACTTCTAAAATATTCGAGTAGTCTAATATAGAAACCGTTAACGCATTTTT
>DATLTG010000399.1:0-4991 GCA_035533735.1 Bacteroidia bacterium | reverse complement strand
ATATTCTTTTAATGTTTAATTGTTTTTTAATTATTTTGAGGCTTAAAACTGTTATTTATTATTTTTATTGTTTCCTTTTAAAAAGATATTTTTTCAAATGGGCTTCAAACATAGTAAAAGATATTTGATTGAAAAAATTATTTTTTAAATCTGGGATTTAATTAACATTATTTTAAGAAATCGTTCTTCTTTTCTCTACGGATTTATTTGTGTAATTTTGAGCCATCATTTATATATACGTTTCACTTAAAAAAAATAATTATGGCTTTCGAATTACCAAAATTACATTATGAATTCAATGCGCTGGAGCCTCATATTGACGCTCGCACAATGGAAATCCATTACACCAAACACCACAATGGCTATGTTACTAATCTGAACAATGCTATAGCAGGAACAGAAGCAGAAAACTTAAGTTTAGAGGAAATTTGTAAAAACATCTCGAAATATCCAACTGCTGTTAGAAACAATGCTGGCGGACATTTTAACCACTCATTATTTTGGACAATATTAACCCATAAAAAAGGAGAAGGAGAACCTACGGGAAAATTAGCAGCTGCCATTAATGCTTCTTTCGGTTCTCTTGTCGATTTTAAATCACAATTTGCAGCTGCGGCTGCCACTCGTTTTGGATCGGGTTGGGCTTGGCTTTGTTTCAACGATGGAAAATTATTTATCTGTTCAACACCTAATCAAGATAATCCTTTAATGGATATTGCTGAACAAAAAGGCACTCCTATTTTGGGCTTAGATGTTTGGGAACACGCTTATTATTTGAATTACCAAAATCGCAGACCAGATTACATTAACGCTTTTTGGAATGTTATAAATTGGGAAGAAGTTTCTGCCAGATTTTATAAATTGAAATAATTTTTCTGATGGTATTACACACTTGCATTTACCAAAATTAGGTGTGTGCGAGTGTGTAACATTATATAGGGAAATTATTATTTCATCGGTACAACCATTACCGGAGTTTTTGCATGGCGTACTACATACTCCGCTACACTTCCCATCAATAAGTGCTTTACGCCTGTTCTTCCGTGAGTGCCGATAACAATTAAATCGGCTTGCCAAATACTTCCTGTTTTTAAAATCTCTTCAGCGGGATAGCCTTCTGGCATAAATTTCAAAACATTTTTTTCATCACCCATTTCTACTAATTCATCCAATGTTTGTTCCGCTTCTTTTTTTAAAACAATCAAGGCTTCTTCGGGCATAATACCTGCATCAATATTTCCTGTTGCTTTTGATTTATCTACCACAAATACCAACGCTATTTTTGCATGAAGCTGAAGTGCTAATTCGATTCCTTTTTTAGCTGCTGTTAAAGAATATTCGCTGCTATCTACTGCTATTAAAATGTTTGAGTACGACATGATTTTTTATTTTTTATACGTTTTTTGATAATCTACGATAGCTTGTTGAATAATTATTTTAGCTATTTTTTCATCCTGAAAATCTTCTACTATAACTTCTTTGTTTTCTAATTTTTTATAATCTTCAAAAAAGTTTTTCAATTCGAGCATAAAATGAGCCGGTAATTCCGAAATGGTATTGATGTGATTAATACTCATATCATTTTCTGCCACAGCAATAATTTTATCATCTGCCTCCTTATTATCCAACATTCGCATAACGCCAATAACTTTCGCTTTTACAATACACAAAGGCTGAATATCAATTTGCGAAAGCACCAAAATATCAAGCGGATCATGATCTTCGCCAAGTGTTTGCGGAATGAACCCATAATTTGCCGGATAATAAACGGAGGAAAATAATACGCGATCTAATCGAAGCATTCCTGTTTCCTTGTCTAATTCATATTTTGCTTTACTTCCTTTCGGGATTTCAATAATTGCCTGAACAATATCAGGTTGTTGTTTTCCAATGTCAACTTGGTGCCAAGGATTAAATGTGTTTTCCATTGTTATTTTTAATTAAACTCCCACAAAGGTCATTATTTATCCGAATATTACAACAGAGCTCTCTATTATATCAGTCATTTTTTATTGCCCAAAGACGTATATATTTTCTTTTTAAAAATATTTTTTTTGAAATTCCCGCGATAAAATTATCTTTGCACCGAAATTTTAACCAAAAAAGGAAACAAATGTCAGATATCACAACAAAAGTAAAAGCAATTATCGTTGATAAATTAGGAGTTGACGAGAAAGAAGTTACACCGCAAGCAAGTTTTACCAATGATTTAGGCGCTGATTCGCTCGACACAGTTGAGTTGATTATGGAATTTGAAAAAGAATTCAACATCGCTATTCCAGATGATCAAGCTGAAAAAATAGGAACCGTTGGCGAAGCAATTTCGTACATCGAAGCAAACATAAAATAAGTTAATGTTACTTAAAATATGGAGTTAAGACGTGTAGTTATTACCGGTCTTGGCGCTATTACTCCTTTAGGAAACTCTGTCCCTGAATATTGGGATAATTTACTAAAAGGCGTTAGTGGTGCTGCGCGTATTACGCGTTTTGATCCTTCTAAATTCAAAACTCAATTTGCTTGCGAAGTAAAAGGGTTTAATCCCGAAAATTATTTCGATCGCAAAGAAGCGCGTAAATTAGATCCGTATGCACAATATGGATTGGCTGCTTCTGCTGAAGCAATGAGCGATTCGGGCATTGATGTTACGAAAGTAGATTTAGATCGATCGGGCGTTATTTGGGGTTCTGGAATTGGCGGATTAGAAACTTTTTTAAACGAGAGTATTAATTTCGCCAAAGGCGATGGAACACCTCGTTTCAACCCGTTTTTTATTCCTAAAATGATTGCAGATATTGCCTCTGGACATATTTCTATAAAATATGGTTTTAGAGGACCAAATTTCACGGCAGTTTCAGCCTGTGCTTCCTCAACAAATGCAATGACGGACGCTTTTAATTACATCCGCTTAAATAAAGCCGATATAATGATTACAGGTGGCTCAGAAGCTGCTGTAAACGAAGCTGGTGTTGGCGGATTTAACGCTATGCATGCACTTTCTGAACGCAACGATTCTCCACAAACTGCTTCTCGTCCTTTTGATAAAGACAGAGATGGATTTGTTCTGGGAGAAGGTAGTGGAGCTATTATTTTAGAAGAATTACAACATGCCTTAAATAGAGGTGCAAAAATTTATGCCGAAATGGTAGGTGGCGGAATGTCGGCTGATGCACACCACATTACAGCTCCACATCCGGAAGGATTAGGTGCCATAAATGTGATGAAAAATGCTTTATCGGATGCTTATTTAACTCCTGCCGATATTGATTATGTGAATGTTCACGGAACTTCTACTCCACTTGGCGATATTGCCGAATCAAAAGCTATTTTAAAAGTTTTTGGAGAACAGGCTTATAAATTAAATATCAGTTCTACAAAATCTATGACTGGTCATTTGCTTGGTGCTGCTGGTGCGATTGAAGCTATTGCCTCTATTTTAGCTGTAAAAAACGATATTGTTCCTCCAACCATCAACCATTTTACTGACGATCCCGAATTTGATCCGAAACTGAATTTTACTTTTGGCACAGCTCAAAAACGTGAAGTACGTGCAGCCTTGAGTAATACTTTTGGTTTTGGAGGACACAACGCATCTGTGATTGTTAAGAAATTCAATCTTTAAAATTTGTTTCCGCTACTGAAATTTGTTTTTTCATTTTCTTCTTCCGAAAAAAAAATTTTTCGTTCGCTAAAAAATATGTTGGGTTTTTATCCCGATAATTTAGCAATTTACCAACAAGCATTACGACACAGTTCTGCAGCTAAAGAAATTAAAGAAGGCGTAAAAGATAGTAATGAACGGTTAGAATATCTTGGCGATGCTGTGCTTAGCACAATTGTAGCACATTATCTTTTTCAATTATTTCCATTTAAAGACGAAGGTTTTTTAACCAAAATACGATCACGAATAGTAAGCAGAACCCATCTCAATAAATTGGCAGTGAAAATGGGCTTAAACCAAATTATTACCAGCAATTTAGAAATTCATCCAAAAAATAATTCCATAAATGGCGATGCTTTTGAAGCTTTAATTGGAGCCATATATTTAGACAAAGGATACAACTTTACTAAAAAATTTATTTTGCAGCGTATCCTCCGTCCGCACGTTGATATGGATGACATTGAAAATATAGAAACCGACTTTAAAAGCCGATTAATTGAATGGGCACAAAAAGAAAAAAAGGAAGCAAAGTTTACTGTTGTTGAAGAAAAAAACAGCGCTAATGAAAAAGAATTTTTTGTGCAATTACTTATCGAAAATGAAGTAAAAGGCAATGGAAAACATTTTTCTAAAAAACGAGCCGAACAAATAGCTGCCGAACAAGCTTGCAAAGAAATTGGTGCGATTTAAAAAAACGAATTATAATTTTATTTTAAGCAATTTTGGATAAACATTACTAAAATCTTCGTTTGATTCGGCTCCATAAATAAACATAAAAATATTTTTTACAAACATTCTGAAATGTCCAGTATTTCCACCAGGACAGTATCGATAAGAGCGATACAATTTTAATTTCCATTCCATTTTTTGAGTATTCAAATTGTATTTTAACAAATACATATTTGTGCGATGTTCCATTAAAAAATAAAAGATTGTTTTCTATTTTTAAGACTTTGTCGAAGTGTTGATTTTCAACCAATTTCAAAAAAATAATTTTAAACCTGTCGCTTAATGCCCAACTTTTTTTGTCCACTTTTTTCTTGCAATTCCATATTTTCATTGTGATAAAAATGATAGATTTTTTTGTAAAAGTTTGATCCTTAATTTTAGGAAGGGTTATAAAATGGCATTTATGTAATTTTTGCCTGCAAATGTGTAACATATCTCTTTTATTGGTTCGCACCTTTGTATTGTAATAATTCAGTTACAAATTAAATTATAAAAACATGAAAAATAAAACTTTAAAACTAGCAATATCCGCTTTTATAGGAACTGTTCTGTTAATTAGCTGTAGCACACCTGAACAAAAGGTAAAAAATGCACAAGATAA
>DATLTG010000398.1:0-8819 GCA_035533735.1 Bacteroidia bacterium | reverse complement strand
ATTGGGATTTTTAGATGGTTATTACGGATTTGTAATAAGTAAGCAATCTGCCAAACACACGTATTTAAAATACAAAAAACTACAATTACTTAACCGCAAGTAATTGCTCAAAAACAGCAATATATTCCGAAGTAATTTTGGAGACTGAGTGATTTTCGGAAGCGTACAAAAAGGCTTTATCAGTTAATTCATTTCTCAATTGTTGATTATCAAGTAATTCGGAAATATTTTTAGCTAACATTTTCGCGTTTTTTATTTCGCACAACAAACCGTTTCCGGAAACTATTTCTTTTAATCCTCCTGCATTGGTACTTGCTACCGGAACTTTGTAAATAAAAGCATCCAACACAGAACTACCCAAACCTTCTTCTTCCGAACTCATCGCATACACATCAAAAACAGAAAAATAACTTTCCACATTTTCAGTAAATCCATTCAGAATAAATATTTTTTCAAGATGGTATTTGTTGATTTCATTTTGAACTTCTTTTTTCAAAATGCCTTCACCAAAATGCAAAAACACAAAGTCGTCTCGCAATAACGAAAGTTCATAAACGGCATTAACCATTGTTATCGGATCTTTGTGAGGAACAAGCGCAGCAATGGTGCCGATAATTTTTTTTCCGTTCCAATTATTTTCCAATATAAAATGTTGAGCATCGTGCTTATCGAAAGTAGTATTTTCAACCGCATCGCTTATTACCAATACATTTTGCATTCCGAAGTTTTCAAGAATTTTTTTTACTGGAGTTGAAATAGCAATTAACTGATTGGTAAAACGGTATTTCATTTTGGTAAAAAATCCTTTCGGAATAAAATCGACTCTGCGTGTATAAACCACTTTTCTGCGATGAATTGGTTTTGCTATAACTGCTGCCAATTGCGCTTTTGCCGTTTGTGCATGAATAATATCATATTCATTTCCATAGAAAAGTAAAAATAAAATAGTTTGAAAAGTAGATTTAACTTCATAGGTATTAAAATCATTTTTTTTTGAAATTTTCGACAAAGGATATTTTCGTTTACAAAGCAAATGCACTTCATTTCCAGCATCACGAAAACCTTTCATATTGTAAAAAGTTTGACGTTCGCCACCTCTCCACGTTTTTTCTGTATTTACTTCCAGTATTTTCATTTAGTCGTTTTTTCTTTTTTAAACGTTAAATCGTTGAGCAGAAAAAAGGCATTAAAAAAAGCAAAAAAAGTAGCTCCTGCTTGCGTTTCCAATGTGTCTTCTGTTAACATAGAAAGGATGGCAATGAGAAAAAAGGTGATAAAAAAATAATTGAAATATTTTTTTTCGCGCCAAGGTGGATAAAAAAGAGCGAAGAAAAACCAAGCCATTCCAATAATCCCAAAAGCTACACCAATAGCGAGATATTGATTGTGAGAACGCAATCGCCAACGAATAGAAAGTGGAGATTTTTCTCTGTTATATTCTTCTGCAAAAGCATTTTTTACATCTCCTGTTCCAACACCAATCAGCGGATTTTTTTTGATAATTCCAATGGCTGCTTTCCAATAAGCAATGCGTTGAGAAACAGAATGACCGCTTGGATTTTCGCCAGATTCTAAATTATTAATATCGCCTAAAAGTTCGTAAACACGAGCATTTAAACTTCCAAAATGTTGGTATTTATAATTAGGAATTCCTTTTTGAATAGAAAAAATTTCATCGGCTGTTAATTCGTTCACTCCATTGGCATCTTTCCGATAATTTTTAGAAGCCAGAAAACGCAATAATGTATATCTAATATTATTTCCTTTTAAATCTTTTTGATCCATTTTTATCGTGCTTCTTTTATTCCAAACCGAATCTAATTCCTTCCAGCAAATGTAAGTCATCACATAATGTCCGTTTTCTGAAAGTGTGGATGTAGTGTCGTTGTAATAAGCATTTCCCAATGTGGTGGTTTTATCTAAAGTTGAAAAAATAATTTTTGGTGGCTTTTTATCAAATTGATGAATCATGTAATCGCTATAAATAAAAACACATATCGGCAACAATAACAACATGACAAAAAATATTTTTTTATGTTGTTTCCACGTAAGGTAAATCAATAAAATAACACTTACTGTAAATAAAACCACCAAACCTGTAATGGATTCGAGGATAATCATAAATACAATAAGCCATGTGGTGAGCAGTGAAAAAAACAATTTTCGGCTGATTTTATTTTCATGATAAATATAATATGCCAACGTAAAAATGCCAATGCAAATAAGTAAAGCGAAACGAATGGGTGAAATAAAAATAGAAATATCACGCATATCAATTAAAACGTGTTGTGGCGTATTGGTAGGAATATAACCGTAAAAAACTGCCATACAACAAAAAGTGGCGGCAATAAGAGCAGCTATAAAAAGATGTAAAAGTTGGTGTAGTTTTTTTAATGAAAGTTGTTCGGAAGAAGAAATAATAAGCGGTAACAAAAACATCGGAACTTTTTTTCTGACATCTTCAAAACCGTAATTAAAATCGGATGTGTAAAGTAATCCAATAAGGTGAAAAACAAAAACGGAAGCAATAATAACAGCGGTTTTATTGTTCCAAAATTTTAAAATTTTTTCTTTCAGATGTCCTTCCCAAAGCCAATTTCCGAATAAAATAAGTTGTCCTAAACTCATTAAAAACATCGACAAAGGCAAACCAACCACCAGCACTGTCAATCCGAAAAAATAAATAACGGAATGATATTTTTGGGGCAAACTTATCCTCATTTAAAATTAATTTTCGGGAATAAAATCAAGCAATTATTTTTGCGTATCAAGTCCAACTTTTTGATCATGAAAAGGATGAATGGGCTTTGCAATAGTCGTTAAAATAGAATCGTATCTCGTAGAATCGTTGAGCAAAGCAACGGCATCTTTAATTTCCGGATCCCATTTCAAATCGTCTGCTTGTCTGCCTTCTTGATAATAATAACGCGAAACAATTTCACCTTCCAGCAATTCCATAATTCCTGTTTTATTCTTTTCTAAATCGGCTTTTTTATCATGTTTAATTTTATTTTCTAATGCAGTAAATTCAGGCGCAATGCCATCGAAATATTTTTCTTTTTTTGTATCTGCTTTCAGTTTTGAAAGATCTTCCTCACTTTTAGTGGTATAATCGTAATTTTTATCTTTTATAAAATCTAAGAAATTGTCAAAATCTTTGTCTGTTAAAGTAAAATTGGCAACAGGAGGAATGGTAGGATGCGTGTTTCGATATTGCGTTGCGAAATCAAAAATGAGTGAATTATTTATTAAGCTCAGCTCTATATTGCTTATAAATTCTTGTTTAAATTTCACATCCGGATCTATTCCGCAACCATCATAAACAATACGTCCGTCTTTGGTACGAAATGCAGTTATCAATGAATCCGGGACATCCTCAACTGTACCGCTTTTTGTGCGATGCGAATAATCTAATTTCTGAATACATCTTCCACTCGGAATATAATATTTGGCAACCGTTAATTTTAATTCCGCATTGTAACTAAGCGGACGAGTTTGTTGCACCAAACCTTTTCCAAAAGAACGTTGTCCCATAATTACACCTCTGTCTAAATCTTGAATAGTTCCGGAAGTAATTTCGGCAGCCGATGCAGAACCACCATTTACAAGTACAATAATATGCGTAGTTAAATCGGTTGGCGGATTTAATGTTTTATAACCGTGATCCCACTCCTTCATTTTACCGATTGTATTTACTACTAATTGTCCTTTTGGTTCAAAAATGTTTACCATATCAACCGCTTCATTCAGCAATCCGCCTGGGTTTCCACGCAAATCAAAAATTAAATATTTAAAATCTGGATTTTTTTTCAACGTAATTAAAGCGTGTTGAACAGAGTCTGCGCAGTTTTCCGTAAAACTTGTTAAACGAATATAACCGGTATTTTTACTAACCATTCCGTAATACGGAACGCTGCTGATTTTTATTTCTTCGCGCTGAACCGTTTTTTCGATATTTTGTCCGTTGCGTTCCACCAACATTTTTATAGAAGTATTTGGTTGTCCTTTTAAAAATTTTCCGATTTCATCAGCGTTTTTTCCTTTCACAGAAACACCATCAATTTCCAAAATTTTATCGCCCGCCATCAAACCTGCTTTTTGTGCCGGATAACCTTCATATGGTTCGGCAATATAAATGTAATCGCCTTTTTGGCGAATAAGGGCGCCAATTCCACCGTACTGACCGGTTGTCATAAAACGATAATCTTCAATTTCTGATTCAGGAATATAATCAGTATAAGGATCTAAGGATGCCAACATCGCATCCATTCCTGTTTTCATTAGTTTTCCGGGCTGAATACTATCTACATAATAAATATTAAGTTCTCGAAACATAGTCGAAAAAATGTCGAGATTTTTAGAAATCTCAAAATAATTATCCGCGAAACTGTAGGAAACAAGCGCGTAACCGACAATCGCTAAAGCAATAAATGCTAAGCGAAATTTTTTCAAAAGTTGAAGTATTTTTTTCATAAAATTTATTTACGTATCTATTTGTTAAGGCACCGGATCATGTCCATGACCGCCCCAAGGATTGCAAGATATAACTCTTTTTAATGTTAAATATCCGCCTTTTAGTCCTCCGTATTTTTTAATTGCTTCAATACCATATTGCGAGCAAGAAGGTGTATATCGACACGAAGGCATTAAATAAGGCGATATTGCCATTTGATAAAATTTTATCATTCCTATAAAAACCGATCCCACTATTTTATTCATTTCCCTGCGATAAACGTTGTAAAATTAATAATATTTTCGATTCGATTTCTGGGTAGGAAAGTGGCGTTCCGGAAGTGTAAATAAAAGCAATCCGCATATTTTCTTTTTCCGCCAAAAGTGCTTCTTTATTTTTACGATAAGCTTCTCGTATCAATCGTTTTAAATGATTCCGATCAACCGCACGTTTGTATTTTTTTTTCGGTACGCTGATTAAAATTTGTGTTAAAATTTTTTTTTCGGAATTTATTTTTAGCCAAACTACCCGAAATGGCGCAACTGAAAACGATTTGCCTGTTTTCATTAATTTATCAATGAAAATTTTGCTGCAAAGCCGTTCTTCCTTTTTAAAAGTTTGTTTTGGCATTCGGATGGAGATCAAAAAAATTAGAACCACTTATAATAACCTTAATGGGTACTATATCATAATTTGTTTTACAAGTTTATCAATCTCTTTCATCTCTTTTGCAAGATGCTTTTTTATGTCAAGACGAATTTTCCCTAACTGTAATCCTTCAACTTTTTTTGTTGTATCAATAGTTTTAAGAAAAGTTGAAACAATTTCGTGTGCCGCTTTACTTAGTTCGGCAATTTGTAAATGCTTTGCATTTTTTTCGTCAAACTTTGGATAATAAATGTCAAGAATTTTTTTGTGAACATCTCTTGCTCCAAACAAACCCTTAGTTTGAAAATCTTTCATCATAAGGTTTGGCGTAGTTGAATTTAAAATTGCAACCAAGTAATATGCTTCCTTAATATTTAAAGTTTCAAATGAATAGCCTTTGCTTTCAACAATAAATTCTAAATCCAAATCTTTTCGTTTTACAATAGTTGCGTTTGCATCTTTTGCAGAAGCATTGTACAACACTATATAAGGTGCGTTTAAATTTTGGTCGGTTAATTTATTTTGCCAGTTCAAATAATTCTCGGAAGATATTTTTTTGTTCTTTTCAGTCCTGTGAATCTGCCAAATATTTTCTTTGTCCTGAAACCATCGAGAAGCATGACCGTAGCCTTCGTGCGTAAGCTCATCCGGAGAATAAAGTTTTATTTTTTTTTCTTTTTCCTTTGTTGTTTCAATCGTTATGGGCAATACAACCAAGTCTGGTTTGTATAGTGCAAAAGGTAGAATACTTTTTGAAAGTGCTGTTCGAAAAATAAAATTACTTTCAATTCTACCTGAAAAGTTAAGCCCTTTCCATGGGGCTTTTGCATCTCCATTTAAAGTGTCTGATGTTTTTATATTGAGGATTCTGTCTTTCCAATCAAAATTTTTCTCCCAACCTTTTTCATAAGCCATGTCAACTTGAATAAAATAAAAAGCACGAGGAACTATTGTAGCACCTTGTTTAAAAAGTTTTTTGTAAGGATTGACTTTAGTTTGTGATTTAGTTTTTCTTGTGCTGAAAGCAGAAGATTTTCCTTGCTTAATATAAAACCATTTGTTTTCTGTTTCGGTAAGTTTTGGAATTGCTGCTTGCAGATTGCAGTTGTGTGCGGGTAAATTTCCTGCAAAAGAAATTCCTGCAAGTCCTGATGCTGGCAATGTTCTTTTCCCTTCTGTTTTTTCGGCAAACAAAACTGCACTTGGAATTCTGAACAAAGGAGAAACATCTGTCAAGTCCCAAATTTGCTTTAAACGAAATCCTTTTGCTTTTCCGCTTCGTGTGTTCTCGTGGTGATCAGCACTAAAAAAACTTCTCGGTAAAACGAAAGCAATTTCTCCTTGTTCCTTCAAAAAATAGCTACTGCAATAGCTCATAAATATGGCAGCAATTTCAAGGTGTGGGAAGTTAGCAACTCTTTCAGGTTTGATATTGTATTTCTCTGCAAGTTCGTTTAACTGATTTTGATATTCTTCGTTCTTAATTGAACTGTAAGTGAACCAAGGCGGATTACCAATTACATAATCAAATTTCTTGTGTAGGAAATATGGTTTGTAGAGATTCTGAACAATAAATTTCCAAATACTGTCTCTACCATTTTCTTTTACTTTTTTTAGTGATTCATATATTTGGTAGAAGCTATTAACTATTGCTTCATTCAATCCTCCATTTTTGTAGTTTCGTCTTAAATTTTTTTCAAAATTTTGTTTGGTTTCTTTTTTCTTGTTCATTGATTGTTCAGCTAAGTCCTCGCATATTTCAAGGGCTTCATCAAACAATTGCACATCTTCAAACACTTGTGTATTCAGCCAAAGTTGTTCTTTATCAATATTCATTAGGAATTCTCCGCCAAAAAGATTTTTCACTCCTTCGGGTGCAAGTAAAGTATTCGCCAAAATAATATTGATATGAACAGGTTTTTTGGATTTAGTAATTTCCTTTCCCAATGCAAGCAATATAGTTGTCTTTGCAATCTGAACACTCAAAGGATGAATATCAATTCCGTAAATAGCATTATTTAGTTCTTCAACTGTAATTTTTGGATTGAGTTGCTTGGAGCGATGAATAGCAGCACGAAGAAATGATCCACTACCGCAAGCAGGGTCTAATATTTTGTCATTTGCTTTAAATTCAAATTCATTTACAACTCTTTCGCATAACCAGTCGGGTGTATAATACTCACCAAGCGAGTGTCTTGTATCAAGGTCAATTAACTCTTGATAAACGCCTTTCAAAATATCCTCATCAACATTATTAAAATCGTAAGCAGAAATTTCCTGTGCAATTAGTCGGAAAACTTTTTTCAATCCGCTAAAATTTCTGTCACTTCCAATCCAATGAAAAAAATCGTTATCCACAAAATTTTGAATATTATATTTGTGAAAGATGCTGCCGTTAATTATCCCTTTCAATTCATCTTCGTCTATATAATCGTCATTGCTTACAACGGAATACGCAAGCATTTTTGAAAATACGCTCAAGTAAGTGTGTTTTAGAAAATTGTTTTCGCTGGCATCAAAAGAACCGTAAGCAATAGAAAGAAATTTTTTCCATTGCTCATAACTGACTTGAACTTCTCCATATTTTTTTACTTCTTCGAAATGCCTTCTTAATTGCAAAAACGATTCAATGAAAACATTGCCTTGATAGCCAAATGATTCTTCAATGCGTTTTAGAGTTGCCCGTTGTTTTTGTTCTTTAAAGAGAAAGCGGTCAATCCAGTAATAAAAATCTTCTCCGTTGTGTTCGTTGAGAACAAATGATGCACTTTCAACTTCTACCAATTTCAATTCATCTTCCTTCAAAGTGTCAAGGTAGTCAAGTTGCTTTACGTCAGGTGCAAATACTTTCCATATAATGCAATCCGAAACAATAAGAGTAAAATTATATCCTTCGCCTGATTTAAATTGCCCTAATAGATACCCCGCAAGTTGTTCCTTAGCATGTTTCAATGTTACTTTCAAATCATTCTCAAATTCAATAATAATTTTATTGTAAAGCGTATCAGCACTTCCTTTATGAAGTTTGTCTTTTCGCGGAATGTTTAAGACTGTGGCTTCTGATCCACTTGTTATTTTGTCAATAATACGTTCGATGTCTTTGTCGCCAGAATACAATCGATTAAGCAAATCTTTGAACGCTTCTTTCTTTGGCAACTCCTTATTAGAGGACTTTACTCTTATTCTGTATTTATTTATTAAGTCAGTATCGGGTTTACTCATCAAATATTCTCTTAATATATTGTTCAAAAATAAAATTAATATGAATCATTTTCAGTATTCAAAAATATTAATACAAAAGAACGAAAAAAGAACCCTCTAAAAAATATTTTTTCATTTTATTCTTTTTAGTATTAAAGATGTTTCTATTCCATCGTTATATGGGATTGCATCCTTTAATTTTCCATTCTCAAAATAGTCTCTTTGAATTCCATTTTTAGTATCATTAGTAAACGGAATTTCATCTTTCAACTGTCCATTTTCGTAATACTCTTTTTCTATTCCGTTCCTATTCCCATTTGTGTAATTATATTGACTTTGTAATTTACCATTCTCATAATAGTCATTTTCAACCCCATTTTTTTTCCCATCAGAATAAGGAATTTCATCTTCCAATTGACCATTTTCATAATAACTTTTTTCTGTGCCATTTTCTAAATTGTCTATAAAAGTAGCTTCAGTTGATAAACTACCATTTTCATAATAGACCTCTTGCGTA
>DATLTG010000397.1:0-6013 GCA_035533735.1 Bacteroidia bacterium | reverse complement strand
AATAATTTTTGAGAAAAATAATTTTTCAAAACATTATATTTTAATAGGAATAACTTTATTTTTAATGCTTATAAATTGGAGTTTTGAAGCCATTAAATGGAAAATTTTAATCGAGAAAATCCAAAAAATAAAATTTTTAACTTCGCTAAAAGCTGTGATGGCAGGAATAACAGTGAGTGCATTTACACCTAATAGAGTAGGGGAGTTTGGTGGCAGAATATTTTTTCTGGAATCGCAAAACAGAACGAAAGCAATTGTTCTTACATTTCTCGGAAATGTTGCTCAATTGCTTGTTACTATTGTAGTTGGAGCATTTTTATTCGCCATTTATTTAGCTGTTTTTACGACATTGAAAAATTATTTTTTGATAGCTATAGATGTTATTTTATTTTCTGTAATTATTTTATTGATATTTATTTACTTTAAAAACGAACGTTTCAAAAAATATTTTTTAAAGCTGAAATTTTTTCGAAAACATGCAGAAAAAATAAATTTATTTTTTACCTATTCCACAAAAGAATTGTTAAAAATACTTTTGTTTTCTTTCTTCAGATACGTTGTATTTACGCTTCAGTTTTACTTTTTGCTTTGTATTTTTGATGTTGAAATTTCATTTTTTTCAGCCATTGTTTTAATCGGAATGACATTTTCTGCTACTACTTTTATTCCAACTTTCGCATTCACAGAATTAGGTGTGCGCAGTTCAGCCGCTATTTTATTTTTGGGAATACTGTCCACCAATGCGCTTGGAATTGCGTTGGCATCTATTTCGCTTTGGATTGTGAATATTGCCATTCCTGCACTTATTGGTAGTTTTTATATTTTAAAAATCCCTATTGCTAATCGGAAATGACAGTATTTTCATCCTTATTTATTTATTTTTTGTTGGCTGTTAGTGTGCTTTACGTGCTTGTTTTTTCGTTTTTAATTGTTGGATGGATTCGAACAAAAGAATATTTTCCAGCTCAAAAAAATAATTTTTCAAACACAAAAATATCGATCATTATTCCTGTTAGAAATGAAGAAAAAAATATTTCTAATTGTTTAGAAAGTCTTTCTCAGCAAGATTATCCGAAAGAATTAACGGAAATAATTGTGATAGATGATTTATCAGAAGATGCAACAGAATCTATCGCAAAAGCAGTTCTTGAAAAATTATTTTTTGAGAAATTTATTTTATTGAATTCAAAAAAATCAGGAAAAAAAAATGCAATTACTTTTGGAATTGAAAAGGCAAGTGGAACATTAATTATTACCACTGATGCGGATTGTACTTTCCATAAAGAATGGCTTTCTGCCATCGTTTCATTTTACGAGAAAGAGCAAGCGCAACTCATTATGGCACCTGTTGTTTTTACAAATGAAAAAAGTATTTTTGAAAAAATCCAATCGCTCGAATTTTCTGGATTAGTTGCGACTGCTGGTGCATCGGCATATTTTAATTTTCCTTTGATGTGCAATGGCGCAAATTTGGCTTACGAAAAAAGAATATTTGAAGAAGTAAATGGCTTTGAAGGCAATGAAAAAATTGATTCGGGTGATGATTTATTTTTGATGGAAAAAATTCGTAAAGTAAAATCGGCAAAAATAAAATTTTTAAAATCTGCGAAAGCATTAGTAACAACAAGTGCTTTATCCGACATAAAATCATTTATTTCTCAACGTAAGCGTTGGGCTTCTAAAACAGTTCATTTAAAAAATAAAGTTGTATTATTTATAGGTGCCATAATTTGGCTGATGAATTTTTTGGTATTACTTACCGGATGTTTAATCGTTTATAACAGCCGTTTTGTCGCCTTATTTTTTTTTCTTTTCATTATCAAAGGCATAATTGATTTTTTGTTCTTATTTTTAGCCGTTTCTTTTTTTAAAAAAAGAAACTACATCGCTTATGCCTTGTTGTTGCAAGTGTTGTATCCGATATATGTAATTTATGTGAGTGTTTTCAGTAGATTGGGAAAAGTTAAATGGAAAAACAGAGTTATAAGTAAGTAATAATAAATGGCAGTTCGTAGAGAAAAAAATAGCTATTCTGAGTCGCTTACCTACTATGCTTGGCAACGCCTTCGAAAAAATAAATTGGCGATGTTTGGTTTGATTGTTATTGGAATATCGGTACTAATTGCGGTACTTGGTTATTTAATAACTCCAGATTCTACACCCGATTCAAACGAACAATTATTGGAACTTTCCATCAAACCACCAGGATTTAAAGTGCCTATTTTGCGTGTGCGAAAAAATGAAAAAGATCATCATGTAAATTTTCTTTATAAAATGATTTTTGGGGAAGAAAGTAATTATACCAATATTCCTATTTATCGTTATTACTTTGAAGGAAATGATATTGGCTGTGAAGAATATACAGGAGATACACCCAATAAAGGAACTCAATTAAAATTTAATGTGGCAGATGTAGTTTATCCTATAAATTACAATGCACCAATTGTAAATAACGAGGCAGAAGGTTATGTGGAATTTTATGAGTTTGGAAGCAACACAAAAATCCGAAAAACAGTACGTGAATTACAAAATGAAATAATCGCAAATAATTTAACTGTTCGCAAATATATTTTAGGTACTGATGGTGAAGGGCGTGATATGCTGAGTAGATTGATGATTGGTACGCGTATTTCATTGGCGGTTGGTTTTATTTCCGTTTTTATTTCAATTGTATTAGGCATTTTATTAGGTGCACTGGCAGGTTTTTTTAGAGGATGGATTGATGATGTAATTATGTGGTTTATTAACGTAGTTTGGTCTATTCCAACTTTATTATTAGTAATTGCTATTACATTGGTTTTAGGAAAAGGCTTTTGGCAAGTTTTTGTTGCCGTTGGATTAACAATGTGGGTGGAAGTAGCACGTATTGTACGAGGACAAATATTAGGGTTACGCGAAAAAGAATTTGTAGAAGCAGGAAGAGCGTTAGGATTTACAAATTATCGTCTGATATTTAAACATATTGTTCCCAATGTAATGGGACCTGTAATTGTTGTTTCAGCAGCTAATTTTGCTTCCGCTATTTTAATTGAAGCCGGTTTAAGTTTCTTGGGAATTGGAGCACAACCTCCAACAGCTTCCTGGGGCGCAATGATTAATGCAAACAGAGGTTATATAATTGCTCATGCCGCTTATCTGGCCTTTTTGCCTGGCATTGCTATCATGCTGATGGTATTGGCTTTTGTACTACTTGGCAATGGATTGCGAGACGCACTCGATACCAAATCGGTTACGGATGACCAATTAATGGGAACCTAATTTCAAAAAATTATTTTTTAAAACGGCAAATCGTCTTCAGCTTGCTGTTCGCTTACAACCGGATTTGCAGTTTCATTGCTGGAAGCATTTGCCGCAGTTTTACTATTGCCTTCTAATTTCCAAGCTTCTAAGGAATTAAAATATTTTAATTCGCCATCTTTAGCTGTCCATTCTCTTCCGCGAAGATTAAAAAAAACTTTTAACTCATCACCTACATTATACGTATCCATTAAACTACATTTATCTTGCGTAAGCTGAAAAGAAATATGTTGTGGATATTGGCTGGAATTATCGGTGATAACAAATTCTCTTTTTTTAAATTTTTCAGAAATTTGTTGTTCTTTTCCTTTTACTTTTAAAATACCTGTAATGTTGAACATGATTTTTGTTTTTTGAATTTATAATTTATTTAAGCTGATAACAATACTTTCCACGCATCCAATATTTTTCCTTCGTCCAATAATTTTTTTGCAATGGAATGTAAATTTAATTTATTTTTTTCGGATGAGGATAAAAATTGTTTGAACAATTCAGATTCTTTAAAAGCTACAATTTCTTCCGCTGAAGGTAATTTTTCAACATTTCCTAACTGACCGAGATTGTTTCCGGTTAAAATGTGGCTGTTGCGAATAACTTCCGGTATTTGATCTACACCTATGCCAATTTTCGACAACGGTTTTTCAACCTCAAACAATGCACTTCCCGAAGCTCTGCAATACCAATCGCCACTTAATCTGCCAACTAAATCAATTTTGTTTTGGTCAATTTTATTTTCGGCATTTAACACCGATTTGTGAATGTGCATCAATATCACTTCGCAAATAATTAAATTTGGCGCACCGCCCATTGTTCCCATTTCTTTTACTTCCAACACTTTGCATTCCATTTGAACAGGTGATTCTTTTACACGAAATGGTTTTATTAATTCGGATGGAATAGCTGTAAAACCTGCTTTTACAAATTCATTTACGCCTGCCGGATATTCAGTACTTGATAAAGAAGCTTGATGTACCATATCGTAATTGACTACGTTTATCACTACTTCCGGAATTTTTTTTATGTTTTCGTACGTATGTTTAGTGGTGTTTCCACGTCCTTTTCGTGCAGGCGAAAAAATAGCGATTGGCGGATTAGAACCAAACACATTAAAAAAACTAAAAGGGCTTAAATTTGGATTCCCATTTTCATCTATAGTACTTGCAAACGCAATTGGACGAGGTGCCACAGAACCAAGTAAATATTGATGAAAAACAGAAATCGGTAAATCAGCAGGAGCAACTCGTATCATCTTTTGTGAAAATTATTTCTCGCAAAGGTAATCTAAAAATTATTTTTTTGAGAGATGAATTTGTTTCGCCTTTTTATAGTTTGTTTTTGGCTCAAATAATGTCATTTGTTGTTCAGGTAATTCACGTAAGTAGTTGGAAATAAAAAGTTCTTTCCCTTTTTGATTAGAGTTTTTAGTTACATTTCTCATTCCATAAGTTAAGTCCCAAGGAATTATATTAGCGAACGAAAACAACTCTCTAATGTAACTACTGTCGTCATAAGTAATCAGCCATTTGTGTTTGCAATTTCGCATTGTTTCGGCAAATTTAGTATGATCAAACGATTTGTGCATATTGCCATTTTTACCATAAAGTGCCGATTTTGTTGCAGAATAATAAGGAGGATCAAGAAAAAGAAAAACATTTTCACCTTCTCGCTTTACTAATTCTTCGTAATCGAGATTGGTAATAGTTGAACCATTAATCACTTTCGCAAAATTGTTTAGTCGTTGAATACTGCTTTCGGTAAAACGTCCTGTAAAAGCACCTTCGCTGTAACCGCCACTTAAACTTGTTCCTGAAAAAGTAATGCGATTATAAATGAAAAATGCCGCTGCTCTTTCTAAATCATTAAAGCGATCTAAATTTTTATTTAAAAATTGATGTAATTCTTTTCCTATTGGAAATTTTTTTCGCCATTCATAAATTTTAACAATTAATATATCAACGTCTTTTTGCGTCATTTCCCAAAATTTAAAAAGTTCTAAATAGAGGTCATTAATCCAAAATTTTTTAGACGGGAAACGTTGTTTGCAATAAATAAAAATAGAACCGCCACCTAAAAAAGGCTCTCTAAATTCATCAAATTCAGGTAATAGCGTTGCAATTAAATCTACGGCTCTGCTTTTCCCTCCAGGATATCTTAACGGACTTTTTATCATTTTGAAAATTGTAGTTTAATGATAAATTTATTTTGTTTTGCTTCTGCGATAACTGTTTCAACGAGCGATACTTGAGAAGCTGAAAAATTATTTTTTAGTAGATAGAAATAGAATCGGCTAAAATCAAATAGTATCTTTTTCGTTTTTTCTTTTAAAATTCAGATTGATGCCAAATTCTCTCGCGTTATTATTCGAATAATTGTTAAATGTCCATCCTTTTGATTTATCAAAGTGCTTAAATGTTTTCCAAAAAACATCAAAGTCGCTCTGTACTGTAAAATCAATATTATCTGTGTCTGCAAATGGAATAATAAATGCAAATATCTTACAAGTAAAGTAAAACTGTCCCACTGCGTAAGGAATTTTTTTATTGTCAATCTTTCTTAAGTAATATTCGAGTTTAGGTTGAACGGAAAACGAATAATAAGAATTCATTTCCGCAATCAGTGGCAGTTTTTCGATCATGATATTTCCGTTTATCCAATCAATAGTTTTTTGAAAATGGGGCAGATATTTACTGTCAATTACAGATAAAAAGTATTTACA
>DATLTG010000396.1:0-5409 GCA_035533735.1 Bacteroidia bacterium | reverse complement strand
GGAGAGAAGGATTCGAACCTTCGAAGTCGTAAAACAACAGAGTTACAGTCTGTCCCATTTGGCCACTCTGGTATCTCCCCTGCCAAATTCACACTTACTTAGAAGAGCCGATGGAGGGATTCGAACCCCCGACCAGCTGATTACAAATCAGCTGCTCTGGCCAACTGAGCTACATCGGCAAGACTTTCTCGCCACTTTTTCAAAGAACTCAACTACCTTGTTCAACACAAAAAAGCAGTCCCCTTTTTTCAAAAAGGACTGCAAAGCTATAACTAATTTAATTAGTTACAAAATAAATTTATTTTTTTTTGAATTTTAATACAGATTTAAACTCCTCGCATTTTTTCTTTGTGTTTTTTCACTTGCCTTCTGAGAGCTTCAACACTTGTATCCACAGCCTCTTCAAAGGTTTTACATTGTTTTTTTGCAAACAAATCATTTCCGGGTATCAATATTTTTATTTCTGCTACTTTGTTTTCAGCATCGTCCGACTTATCCAATCTTAAAAAAACTTCGCTACCAATAATGCCATCATAGTAATGACCTAATTTATCTACTCTTTCTTGAACAAACTCCAATAATTTTTTATCGGCATCAAAATGGATGGATTGAATTTTTGTTTTCATGATTTCTTTGTTTTATAGTTATTTAAAATAATAGTTCAATTTATGCTTTTGGATGTGCTTGTTGGTAAACTTTTTTTAATTTTTCAACTGTATTGTGCGTGTATATTTGTGTGGCAGCTAAATTCGCGTGACCAAGTAATTCTTTTACTGCATTCAAATCGGCTCCGTTATTTAACATGTGCGTTGCAAAGGTATGTCTTAAAACGTGCGGACTTTTTTTGTCAATTGTTGTAACCATTGTTAAATAAGATTTAACGATACGATAGACCAATTTCGGATATATTTTTTTTCCTTGTTTGGTAATAAACAAAAAAGCATTTTCTTTTTTGTCAGCTAATTTATTTTTTTCTAAAATATATTTTTCGATTTTAACTTTCAATTCTGCATGAACAGGAATTATGCGCTCTTTATTTCTTTTGCCAAGTACTTTTAACTGTCCAGAAAAAATTTCTATGTCTGTTTCTTTTAAATTTACCAGTTCAGACAACCGAATGCCGGTTGCATAAAACATTTCTATAATCAACTTATTTCTCAACCCTTCAAAATCTTCTGAAAAAAAGATAGTATCCAACAAGACATCCATCTTCTTTTGTTCAACAAATGTCGGTATTTTTTTTGATGTTTTGGGAGCAATTATCTTTAAAGTAGGATTTATTTCGATTATTTTTTCACTCACTAAAAATTTGTAATACGATTTCAAAACAGTCAACTTCCGATTTACAGTTCGCGAACTATTTTTTTGTTGAATTAAATCCACCATCCACAAGCGAATGTTTGAAAAATAAGCCTTTTCAATGGATGAAATGTTATTTTTCTCTAAGAACAATTGAAATTGTTCCAAGTCATTTTTATACGCAATAATTGTGTGGGGCGAAAATCTTTTTTCGTATTGAATATAATGAAGAAATTTTTCTTGGCTCATAAAAAATCGGGAAAAAACTTACTTGTTTCAACGCATACAAATTTAATAAGTTGTATCGTAAAGTAAACTTTCTCCCGAAAATATTTTTTATTAAGAAACTACTCTTTATAATTAAGCTTCTGCTTCTTGCATTTTTTGCTTGTAAGCCGCTTTTATACGAGTTTCTCTGAATTTAACAGATGGTTTCGTAAATTTTTGTCTTTCTCTCAATTCTCTAACAACACCTGTTTTTTCAAATTTCTTTTTGAATTTTTTAAGTGCTTTTTCAATTGGTTCGCCTTCTTTTACAGGTACAATAATCATTTTTAAATGTTTTTAAGTTTTTAAATGGACGGCAAATGTAAAAAAATAAAATCGGTTCTCAAAAAATATTTTTTTACTGATTATTTGAGAATTTCTCGTGCAATCACTAATTTTTGAATTTCGGATGTTCCTTCGCCAATAGTACAAAGTTTCGCATCTCGGTAAAATTTCTCTACCGGAAAATCTTTTGTATAACCATATCCTCCAAATACTTGAACCGCTTCATTTGCAGTTCTCACAGCCACTTCCGAAGCGTAATATTTTGCGAAAGCACTCTCTTTTGTTACTTTTTTGTGTCTGTTTTTTAAGTCTGCCGCTTGATAAGTTAGTAACTCAGCAGCTTCAATTTCTGTTGCCATATCTGCTAATTTGAATGCAATTCCTTGAAATTCAGAAATTGCTTTTCCAAACTGTTGGCGTTCTTTAGAGTATTTAACGGCAGCTTCAAAAGCTCCTTTTGCAATTCCTACTGAAAGTGAGGCAATTGAAATTCTACCGCCATCCAATACTTTCATCGCTTGAATAAAGCCTTCGCCTATATTGCCAAGTAACTGACTTTTATGTACTCTGCAATTATCGAAAATTAATTCGGTGGTTTCAGAAGCACGCATACCTAATTTATTTTCTTTTCTGCCAGCCGAAAAACCAGCGGTTCCTTTCTCAACAATAAAAGCAGACATTCCATGTGAATCGCCTTTTTCACCAGTGCGCACAATTACAACAGCTACGTTTCCAGACTTTCCGTGCGTAATAAAATTTTTCGATCCGTTTATCACGAAAAAATCTCCATCAGCAACAGCAGTTGTCATCATTCCACCTGCATCAGAACCTGTACCTACTTCAGTTAATCCCCAAGCTCCAATCCATTCAGCTGTAGCTAATTTTGGCAAATATTTTTTCTTTTGTTCTTCGTTTCCGAATGCTAATATATGTCCAGTACACAACGAATTATGTGCAGCCATTGATAAGCCAATAGAACCACAAATTTTAGAAACCTCCACAATAGCAGTAACATATTCGGTATATGAAAATCCAGAACCACCATATTCTGTTGGCACCAAAACGCCCATTAAACCAAGTTCTCCGAGTTTTTTAAAAACTTCTACCGGAAAAATTTGATTTTCATCCCATTCCATCATTTTTGGTTTGATGTGCTCTTCTCCAAATTTACGAATCATATCCGCAATCATGCGTTGATTTTCATTAAATTCGAAATTCATTTGTGCTGTATTTTCCATCGTTTGTTGTTCCATCTTAATTTTCGTTTTAAGGTCGTAAAAATAATTTATTTTTTCGTTTAAAAATTATCTTTTCGACCAAAGTTTTTTATTTTAATTTTTTTCGTCCGATTTGTTTTCAATATACGAACATTACAAAATTTTATTCAGCAAATGAAAAAAGTGAAAATGGACGTGATTGTAAAAAAAGCTATAAAAGAAATACAAAATTATCGCCCAAATTAAAACTGAAGCAAACATATAAGCCACTATTTGTTGCTTGTTGGAATAATATCTTACTGCAATAAACGTACCTATCGGAATAGATAAAAAAACAGGTGTAATTGCTACAACACCTATCAAACCGAAGTTTCGCTTAAATTTAACTAACATTTTATTTCTGAATGAATGAATTTTACGAGGTTTTCGAGGAATAAGAAATTCGTAGCGATTCATTAATTTTTTCCATCCCAACCAAATGCTATCACTTAAAAAAGTAAAAAACAAAACACTCGCAAAACCGCCCATCGTTGTTACACTAACGGCTTCAAAAAAAGGAAGTCTTATAAAAACAGCCACAGGAGCTCCTCCGGTGGCAAATTTTACAGTGCTCAACCAAAAAATACTGAATAACTGAGGTACGTTTGTAACGTTCATTTATTTATCAACCCTTTATCCATCGTAAAAAAAAAGGTAAGTTATTTTTACGAATTTGTAAATATATACATTCTTTAGAACCAAAACTTTTATAAAACCTCGCCAAATCAGGATTATTAGAACCTTCAAAATCAAACACCAAATTGCGCTGAGAATTATCAAAAATAAAACGATCAATTAAAAAAGGCATTGCTCCAGTTTGCTTGGCTTCAGCGTTACTTGCCGAAAAAAGAAAAATTACTTTTCCATTACTTTCCACAAAAAAGGCACTTGCTACTATTTTTTTTTCAGCCGAAATTACTGCTCGTATTTGTCCTTTTCTTTGTTGCAAACAAGCATTTAACAAACGTTTCAATATTTCATAATCGGCATTCTGTAAATTATTTATTGTTTTTCCTCTATTCGCGCGAAACATTTCTATCATCGCATCAATGCTCATTTCTTGCGATAATTCAAGTTTATTTTGAAAGGCTTTTTTTATATTTCGTTTGGTATTTTCAGCATAATGCTGATATAAATTTTCATAACTGTTTATCAAATCTAATTCGTGTGTGATATTTGGTTTTACGGTATATTCAGCTAAATTTATTTTATTAAAAGTATTGCAATTTATCTCTACAAAAGAAAAAATTTTCGGAATGGCTTTTAAAAATTCAGTTACTACATTTTCATTTATTTTATCTACCGAAAAAACGCCCAATTGTTGCGTAAAATAAGGTTGATATAAATAATCAAAACCATATTTTTTTCCTTTCGTAAGCGGCATTATTGTTTTGTAATCTCCTTCTACAAGCGCATCCCAACCTTCATTAACAATATCTAAATACCAAGAATAGGCATAAATAATTCCGTTAAACGCGTGCGTTACACAAGCATCCCACTTTTGCTTATTGATTTCAGTATGTTTCAGGTATTTTATCAAAATTATTTTTCTGAAAATTTATTGTTTCTCAATGGCATATTCAATCGTCTCTTCGTAAATACGTCTCCAATTTTGCCACATTCCTAAATCGCTCAAAGTCTCGTTATGCCAAAGCATTATAAAAACACCATCCACTTTTTTTACTGCATCCACCAATGGTTTTATAAAATTCATTGCTTCTTCTGGTGGAATATTCATGTATTGTTTCAGCGTACATTCCATAACAGCAAAGGGATGAATGGTAAGACGTGTTTCAGATTCCATATCCAAATCGTAAAAATGAAAAGGAGTACAAATACTTGCGCGAAATCCAACATAATCGGCATAACCCATTGTGTAATCGTCTGTAATATCAACTTCAATAAGCGTTCTGTAAGTTTCCGGAAATTTTAATCGTAAAAAATGTTGCCTGCTTTTGGTGATTTCTCTGTTTAATGTTTTAGTCAATTTTCCGACTTCCTTTTTAATTTTTTCAACATTTTCTGCCGAATTATAAGAAGGATGAATTCCAACATCTGCATAGTCTGCCAGCTTTTTTATGAGTGCTTGAAATTTTTTATTTTCAGCAGGAATATTTTTATCGTTCACCGCATAATCGCCCAATAAGAAAAAATAAATTGGGCGCAACTTATACTTTTCTTGAATTTCCAATTGATAATCGTAAGTATCATAAGGATCGCGTTGTTTGCCTAACAATACTTTTGTACGTTCCGAAATTTCAGCAAAATCTCCTTTTAAAAACGAACGAATATATCCTCCGAT
>DATLTG010000395.1:0-4635 GCA_035533735.1 Bacteroidia bacterium | reverse complement strand
AACGGTGTAACCGAATCGCTGCCCATATAAGGCGCCACCGTTATCGCATCAAAATCTAATTGCGAAAAAAAAGATTTCGCGTACATGCCCGAAGTATTACCAATATCGCCTCTTTTGGCATCGGCAATGGTAAAAATATCTTTGTAAGCTAAATGAAGAAAATCAATGGTTTTTTCTAAACTCGTCCAACCTTTTGTTCCGTAAGCTTCATAAAAAGCGGTGTTGGGTTTATAGGCAACTGCCACGTGATGCGTGGCTTCGATAATGGCTTTATTGAATTCAAAAATCGGATCTTCTTTTTGTAACAGATGTTTCGGTATTTTTTCCAAATCGGGATCTAAACCTACACAGAGAAAAGATTTTTTTTTGCAGATATTTTCAAACAACTGTTTTCTTGTCATGTTGAAATTTTTATTTTAAGAAATAAGCATTCCGCCTTCTTTCAGCCTTTCCGCATTTTCAGCCAATTGAAGTGCGTCCATTACATCTTGAATATCGCCATTCATAAAACTTGGTAAATTGTGCATCGAATAACCAATTCGATGATCGGTAACACGACTTTGTGGATAATTATAGGTTCTGATTTTTTCGGAACGATCTCCTGTTGAAACCATTGTTTTTCGCTTTTTAGAACTTTCTGCCAAACGTTTTTGAAATTCTATTTCGTACAAACGAGAACGCAAAACCGATAACGCTTTATCGTAATTTTTCAATTGCGATTTTTGATCCTGACATTGCACCACAATTCCTGTTGAAATATGCGTCAAGCGAATTGCCGATTTAGTTGTATTCACTGATTGTCCGCCAGGACCGGAAGAACAAAAAATATCTTTTCGCACATCCGATTCTTTCAGTTCAATATCCCACTCATCCGCTTCCGGCATCACAATTACAGTTGCTGTAGAAGTGTGCACTCTTCCCATTGTTTCCGTCTGTGGAACACGTTGCACACGATGTACACCCGATTCAAATTTTAATTTTCCGTACGCATTTGTTCCGGAAACATTAAAAATGACTTCTTTAAAACCACCGGCAGTTCCTTCTGAAATATCCACCACTTCTGTTTTTAAACCTGCTGCATCGCAATAACGACAATACATTCTGTATAAATCACCTGCAAAAATACTCGCTTCATCTCCACCTGTTCCAGCACGAATTTCCATCACCGCATTTTTCGCATCTTCAGGATCTTTCGGAATTAACATATTCCGAATTTCATCCTCCATTTTATCTTTTTTAGGAAGCAATTCATCTAAATCCATTTTTGCCATTTCTTTCATCTCTTCATCTTTTTCTTTGGCAAGAATTTCTTTATTAAAATCAATATTCTGAACAATATTTTTATAGCGATGATAAGCTTCTACCACTTCCGATAAATCCTTGTATTCCTTGTTGAGCTTGGTAAATAGCTTCATATCCGAAATTGTTTTCGGATCGGAAAGCTTTTGCTCTACTTCTTCCCAGCGCTTTTTTATGGCTTCTAATTTATCTAACACTTTTCTGTATTTTATTTTTTGACGTGCAAAGGTAATGAAAACAGTTTAAGTTTTGAATTTTAAAAGTTGGAAGGTTGTAAGGTTTGAAAGTTTAAAAGTTAGAAAATTATTTTGAAGTGATTAGGAAATTAGGTAATGAAGAAATTAAGAAAAGCGCTGGTCATTTTGAACTTGATTCAGAATATATAAGAAGAATTTATTTTATTCCCAACACCCGCTTTCAATTTAACATTTAGCATTCAACATTTTTAATTTAATCACTTTGCAAATTAAACTTATTTTTAATCAATCATTTTCAAAAAATCATCTTCTGAAATAATATTGATTCCGAGTTTAACCGCTTTTTCCAATTTAGCCGGACCGATATTTTCTCCTGCTAATAAATACGTTGTTTTTGCCGAAACAGAACCCGTATTTTTTCCGCCATTTTGCTCAATTTTATTTTTCAGTTCATCCCTCGAAAATTTAGCAAAAACACCAGAAATAACGAATGTGGCATTCGCTAATTTTTCGGTACGTTGCGCCAAAAATTCCTGCGACATTTCGAAATTTAATCCGTAACTTTTTAAGCGTAAAATAATTTCTTTGTTGCGCTCATCTTGAAAATAATGCACAACACTTTCTGCAATTTTTTCTCCTATTTCATTGGTTTCTATTAACATTTCCAAACTGGCATTTTCAAGCGCATCAATATTCTTAAATTGAAAAGCTAATTTTTTGGCAATCGTTTCGCCTACATGCCGAATACCAATCGCGTAAAGCGTTCGTTCAAAAGAAACGGACTTAGAATCTTCAATTCCTTTCAACAAATTGGTAACTGATTTTTCAGCCATTCTATCCAATTTCAACAAATCTTCTTTCTGTAATGTGTAGATGTCGGCTACATTTTTCAACAAACCGACATTAAATAATTGCTCAATTGTTTCTCCACCTAAGCTATCAATGTTCATCGCTTTCCGACTCACAAAATGTTGCATTTTTCCTTTAATTTGTGGCGGACAACCCAATTCATTAGGACAATAATGATTCGCTTCTTCTTCCTCACGAACAAGTAAAGCTGCACATTCCGGACAATTTTTAATGTATTCTGTTTTCAAACTATTCAGAGATCGTTTCGATAAATCAACTCCTGTAATTTTCGGAATTATCTCCCCTCCTTTTTCAACAAAAACAGTATCTCCCACACGTACATCTAACTTTTCAATTATGTCTGCATTGTGCAAAGAAGCCCGTTTAACAATAGTTCCCGCTAATAAAACAGGTCGTAAATTAGCGACAGGAGTTATAGCTCCTGTTCTTCCCACTTGGTAAGAAATACTTTCTAAAACCGTACTTTCATTTTCAGCTTTAAACTTATAAGCAATTGCCCAACGTGGCGATTTTGCAGTAAATCCAAGCGAACGCTGTTGATCGAAAGAATTAACTTTTATAACAATGCCGTCAATATCAAAATCTAATTGGTAACGCACTTTATTCCAATGTTCAATAAATGCTAAAACTCCATTTATATCGCCTACATTTTTAATATATTCTGAAGTTTTAAAACCCCATTTTTTGGCGGCTTCCATGCATTCAAAATGATTTTTAAACGGAAGGTTTTCTCCCAGCAAATAATACAAAACACAATCTAATTTTCGTTTAGCGACAACAGATGAGTCTAACATTTTTAATGTTCCAGAAGCTGTATTTCTTGGGTTTGCCAAAAGCACATCTCCCAGTTCTTCACGTTCTCTATTTATTTCATCAAAAACTGGACGCGGTAAAAATATTTCTCCTCGAATTTCAAATTCATCTGGAAAATCAGCACCATGAATTTTTAATGGAATACTCCGAATAGTTTTTACATTAGTTGTAACATCATCTCCTTGAACGCCATCTCCGCGCGTTACAGCTTGTTCTAATTGTCCGTTTTTGTAAGTTAAACCGATAGCAACGCCATCGTATTTTAGTTCGCAAATGTAAGCGACATTATTGCCAGTTACCTTTTTTACACGTTCATCAAAATCTCTTAAATCTTGCTCAGAATAAGTATTTCCCAGCGAAAGCATTAAATTTTTATGTTTAACAGATTTGAATGCTGTTGTAATTTCTCCGCCAACGCGTTGCGAAGGAGAATCTTGTTTTAAAAATTCAGGAAACTCTTTTTCAAGCCGAATAAGTTCTTCCAGCATTTTATCAAATTCAAAATCCGAAATAAGCGATTTCGACAACACATAATAATTGTAATTGTGTTGATTCAACGTGTTTGATAACTCTTCAATTTTATTTTTGGCTTCTTCTATTGTCATTGTTTAAAATTGGCATTGTAACATTCTGTTTTTGCCGTTTAAATCTTTTTTCAACAGATAATTTTTGGCTCCATTTTTATCCAAATAATCCAACAATAATTCTCCTTGAGATTCATTAATTTCAAAAAATAATTTTCCGTTTGGATTTAATACTTTTTTCGCAAAAGCGATAATTTTTTTATAAAACAACAAAGGCTCTTTATCAGCTACAAACAAAGCTAAATGCGGTTCGTAATTCAAAACATTTTCTTTCATAAGTTGTTTTTCCGACACGCAAACATAAGGAGGATTGCTGACAATTACATCGAATTTCGGGAATTTATTTTCGTCATTAAAATTCAAAATATCAATTTCTGAAAAATTAATTTCAACGTGATTTAATTTTGCATTTTCTTTAGCAATTTTTAACGCTTCACCAGAAATATCTATCGCAAAAATAGTGGCATTTAAAATATTTTTTTTCAATGCAATCGCAATGCAACCACTTCCAGTTCCAATATCTAAAATATTATTTTTAGAGTTTTTATTATCATTGATAATCCATTGCACTAATTCTTCGGTTTCCGGTCGCGGAATAAGTACATTATTATTCACTTTTAACGGGATTCCATAAAATTCGGTGCGACCAAAAATATATTGGATTGGGCAATTGTTTTTTAATTGTTTAACAACCCAACTAAATTTTACCAAATCGGATTCATTGATTTTATCTGCTTTTTTTAAGATAAGATCTGCACGCGAAAAACCGATTATTTCATTGAAAGAAATATAAATAAATTGCTCTATTTCTTCTTTGTCGTAAAAAGAAATTAACTCCTTACGAAAATAAGAAACAACCGCTTCAATGCTGT